>CAMZMA010000085.1 GCA_947311815.1 uncultured Flavobacteriaceae bacterium | reverse complement strand
T
Organism: uncultured Flavobacteriaceae bacterium; assembly: GCA_947311815.1. Taxonomy (GTDB): domain Bacteria; phylum Bacteroidota; class Bacteroidia; order Flavobacteriales; family Flavobacteriaceae; genus Polaribacter. Next base: position 18,725 of record CAMZMA010000085.1, on the reverse strand, counting down.
AATCCAAATGGATCAGACTTTAACACTGCTATGATGTGCGACAAAACAGGACGTCATTTGGTAACCATGCCACATATTGAGCGTTCTACCTTTCCATGGAATTGGGCATTTTATCCGAAGGGAAGAAAAGATGAAGTTTCGCCTTGGCTTGAAGCGTTTGTAAATGCACGTAAGTGGATTGAGAAAAGAAAATAACCTTGTAACATTTGTTACTAAAAATTTAAAATGGGCATCTTTAATTTGCTTACTAAAAAAAAGATGTAATTGGGGGATTATATTATTTTTAAAGCAAGTTGAAAATTTAACTTGCTTTTTTTTATTCGAATTTCAGTTACCTGAGAAACATAACTACCTGCACTTCAAAAGATTACTGAATAAAATTCTGTAAAATAGGATTCATATTTTGGTTATTCCAAACCATTTTTAACGCTGTTCGCTGTTTAATTTTAGTTAATTCAATAAATTTAATATCCATATTATAACCATCAACAAGTGATGTTGGTACAATTGAAATGCCAAAACCATTTTCCACCAATCTATAAATAGAACTCGCATTAATGGTAGCATGCGAAACTTTAGGAAAAAAACCAGCATCATCAAAAATTTGCATTACTTTTTCGTAATAAGATTGACTGTAAGAAGCATCAAACATAATAAATGACTCTTCTTTAAGTTGCTGTAAATTGCTAAAATTCTGAGATGAAATAACGTGATTTTTAGGTAAAACCAAAGAAAACGTTTCTTTTTTCAGCACTTTGGTTCGTAAATTTTTAGGCACCCTCTCTTGCCTAATAAACCCAACATCAATCTCTTTATTTAACAAAAACTCAACCTGTTTTTGGTTGTCTAATTCTTGCAATTGAATTTGAATATTTTTCATATCCTTTTCAAAATTTTTCAACATTTCAGGAATTACATTTTGCATTGCAGAACCTACATAACCAATTTTTAAACTCCCTTCTTTTCCTTTGTCAAACAACTTTGTTCGCTCTAAAATTACTGCCAATTGCTTAAATTGTATGTTTAATTCTTGCTGAAGAAAAACTCCAGAAGGTGTTAATATTACTTTTCTATTATGCCTTTCAAACAAAGTAACCTCAAGTAGATCTTCAAGATTTTTTATTTGCCTACTCAGTCCTGGTTGAGAAATAAAGAGCTTTTCAGCAGCTCTTCTAAAATGTAACTCTTCCGCTACTGCTAAAAAATACCTAAAATGTCTAAATTCTATTTGATGCTTCATTATTATCAATTAATACCTTAATTAGTCTTGTAAAGCATCAAAAGTACCTTTATTTTTGTACATATAAAAAAATAGACGATGTTTAAATACGGTATAGATACACTTACAGTTACAAAAGTTACTAAAATTGCTGAAGGAGTTTTAAAAGCTACTCTAACAAAAAAAGCAATAGAAAATGTAACTATTTGCAGAAAAAAAGTAGAAAAAATGGCTAGCGGAAACAAAGCTGTTTATGGTATAAATACAGGTTTTGGTCCTTTATGCGATGTGCAAATAACACCACAAGAAACCAGCCAATTACAAACAAATTTATTAATAACACATGCGGTTGGTGTTGGAAACCCAATAGATAAAGAGCTTTCAAAAATCATGATGATTTGCAAAGTACATGCATTATGTCAAGGTTTTTCTGGAATTCGTTTAAAGGTCATCGAACGTATTATCTATTTTATTGAAAACGATTTATTGCCTGTTGTGCCAGAACAAGGTTCGGTAGGTGCTTCTGGCGATTTAGCGCCTCTTTCTCACCTTTTTTTACCTTTATTGGGCGAAGGTGAATTTTGGATAGACAATCAAATTATTTCAGCAAAAGAAGTTTTAAAAAAGCATCAATTAATACCTATTTCTTTACAAGCAAAAGAAGGTTTGGCATTAATTAACGGTACACAATTTATCTTAGCACACGCTATTGCTGGATTAAACAAAATGAACTATTTACTCAATTTAGCCGATGTTGCAGGCGCTATGAGTATTGAAGGATACAAAGGAAGTGCATCGCCATTTAAAAAAGCGCTACATACTATTCGCCCATTTAAAGGCACACAAAAAGTAGCAAAACGAATGCGAATGCTCTTTAAAGAATCTCAAAATATCATGTCGCACGAAGATTGCGAACGCGTTCAAGATCCGTATTCAATGAGATGTATTCCGCAAGTTCATGGTGCTTCTAGAAACGCCTATTATCATCTAAAAGAACTAGCAACCATAGAAATGAATTCGGTTACAGACAATCCGATTGTTTTAAGTGATACCGAGGCTATTTCTGGAGGAAATTTTCATGGACAACCCTTAGCAATAGCGTTAGATTATGCGAGTATTGCGACTGCCGAACTTGGTAACATTTCTGACAGACGCTCTTACTTATTGCTAGAAGGCAAGTACAGTTTGCCTCGATTATTAACCGAAAGTGGCGGATTAAATTCTGGCTTTATGATACCACAGTACACCACAGCGGCTTTGGTTACAGAAAATAAAAGTTTATGTTTTCCTCCTTCTGCCGATAGTATCCCTACTTCATTAGGGCAAGAAGATCATGTTTCTATGGGAAGTATTTCTGGGCGACAATTCAATCAGATTTTAGGAAATTTAGAAAAAATATTTGCCATTGAGTTGATGTATGCAGCACAAGCTTTAGAATTTAGAAGACCTTTAAAAGCATCTGCAATTATTGAAAAAAACCATGCAATAATCCGTAGTAAAGTAACAAAACTAGAGGAAGATAGAATCTTAAAAGATGATATAAATGCGATGATTGATTTGGTTAAACAAAGAAAAATAATCGTAAAATAACACATCCTATTTGCAGTATTGTAAATATTTAAAATAACAAAAAATGAATTTTAAAGCACAAATTACTCAAGGTATTCCTGTAAAATTACCACCAAAACACACTTATCCTACAGGAATTAATAGAGCACCAAAACGTAAAGATATTTTATCAAAGGAAGAAAAAAAACTAGCCATTAGAAATGCTTTACGCTATTTTCCAAAAGATTGGCACACAACTTTAGCCAAAGAATTTGCACAAGAATTACAAGATTACGGCAGAATTTACATGTACCGATTTAAACCTACTTATAATTTTTATGCAAGATCCATTTCAGAATATCCTGCAAAAAGCAAACAAGCTGCAGCAATTATGCTCATGATTCAGAATAATTTAGACCCTGCCGTTGCACAACATCCTGAAGAATTAATAACATATGGAGGTAACGGAGCTGTTTTTCAAAATTGGGCACAATATGTAGTTACCATGCAGTATTTATCTCAAATGACAGACGAACAAACATTACATCTTTATTCTGGTCATCCGATGGGATTATTTCCTTCATCAAAAGAATCTCCAAGAGTGGTTGTGACTAACGGAATGATGATACCCAACTACTCGAAACCAGATGATTGGGAAAAAATGAACGCTTTAGGAGTTACACAATATGGTCAAATGACAGCAGGTTCATTTATGTATATTGGACCTCAAGGAATTGTTCATGGCACAACAATTACGGTGATGAATGCTTTTAGAAAAATATTGAAAAAAGACGAAACTCCTGCTGGTAAAATCTTTTTAACCTCTGGTTTAGGCGGTATGAGTGGCGCACAACCAAAAGCAGGAAATATTGCGGGATGCATTACTGTTATTGCCGAAGTAAATGAAAAAGCTGCCAAAAAAAGACATGAACAAGGTTGGGTAGATGTATTGATTAACAATCTTGATGATTTAGTACTTAGAACCAAAAAAGCACAAGAAAATGATGAGGTAATTTCGATTGCTTTTATAGGAAATGTGGTCGAAATTTGGGAACGTTTTTATGAAGAAAATATTTTCATTCATGTTGGTTCAGACCAAACATCATTACACATTCCATGGACAGGTGGCTATTATCCTGTAGGTATTTCGTACGAAGAATCTAATCGATTAATTCGCGAAGAACCAAATGTATTCAAAGAAAAAGTGCAAAAAACCTTACGCCGTCATGCAGCAGCAATTAATAAACATACCGAAAAAGGAACCTACTTTTTTGATTATGGAAATGCTTTTTTATTAGAAGCATCAAGAGCAGGTGCCGATATTATGGCAGCAAATAATATCGATTTTAAATACAAATCATATGTACAAGATATTTTAGGCCCTATGTGTTTTGATTATGGTTTTGGCCCATTTCGTTGGGTATGTACTTCACAAAAACCTGAAGATTTAGACAAAACCGATGAAATTGCAATGCGCGTTTTAAAAGATATTATGAGTGATTCTCCCGAAGAAATTCAATTGCAAATGCAAGATAATATCACGTGGATACAAGATGCCAAAAAGAATAAAATGGTGGTAGGATCTCAAGCAAGAATCTTGTATGCCGATGCTGAAGGACGTAGTAAAATAGCCAAAGCATTTAATGACGCTGTAAAAACAGGTAAAATTGGCCCCGTTGTTTTAGGTAGAGATCATCATGATGTGAGCGGTACTGATTCGCCTTATAGAGAAACCTCAAATATTTATGACGGTAGTAAATTTACTGCAGACATGGCAATACATAATGTCATTGGCGATAGTTTTAGAGGCGCCACTTGGGTTTCTATTCATAACGGTGGCGGTGTTGGTTGGGGAGAAGTTATAAATGGTGGCTTCGGAATGCTTTTAGACGGAACACAAGAAGCCGAAAATCGATTAAAAAAACTACTCTTTTACGATGTAAATAACGGTATTGCAAGAAGAAGTTGGGCAAGAAACGAAGAAGCCTTGTTTGCTATAAAACGCGAAATGGAACGTTCTCCTAATTTAAAAATAACCTTGCCAAATTTAGTTGATGATATATTATTAAACGATTTATTCTAAGAATTAATTAATGACAAAAGCAACCTACAAACCTTCTGAAAAAATATTTTGGAAAGGTAGAAAATCGAACCCTAATATCGAAAATCAATATTGGCATCAAGAAATAAAACACATCAATATAGATGATGAAAAACAAATCTCAAATGTAGATATAGCACTTTTAGGATATGTTTGCGATGAAGGAGTAAAAAGAAATAGAGGAAGAATCGGTGCTGCAAAAGGTCCTAAAGCCATCAGAGAACGGTTGGCAAAATTGCCCATTCATTTTGAACAAAAAACAGTAGCAGATGCTGGTGATGTTGTTTGTATTGATGATAATATGGAGGCTTGTCAAGAATTATTTTCAGAAAAAATTTCTTTCTTACTAAAAAACAACGTTTTTCCTATTGCCTTTGGCGGAGGTCATGACATGGCATACGCACATTTTAAAGGCATTAAAAAAAGAACAAATGGCAAAATAGGAATCATAAATTTTGATGCGCATTTTGATATACGTCCAATTGAAGGAAAAACAAATTCTGGTACACCTTTTAATCAAATTTTATCTGAATATAAAGATGCTCATTATTTTGCAATTGGCATTCAACAACAATCAAACACCAAAGAATTGTTTGATATTGCGAATAACAATAATCGAATTAATTATGTAATAAATTACGATTGTGAATCATCAAAAACAGAATTAGACACATTAAAACAAAAGATAATTCCGTTTATAAACCAAGTAGATTACCTATACATTACCATAGATATGGATGGTTTTTCATCTGCTTACGCACCAGGAGTTTCAGCTCCTTCTCCACTCGGTTTTACACCTTATTTTATCTTTAAAATGCTCTCTTTTTTAATAGATACTAGGAAAGTGATTTCGTTAGATATTGCAGAATTAAATCCGTTATTAGATCGCGATAACTTAACCGCTAACTTAGCCGCAAAAATCATCGATTTTGTTATTTTAAAATTAGCTAGCAATAAAACTGTCACAATTTAAAAAACAAACAGTCTTTATAATAAACTTAACCTTTTTATTATGAAAAATTTACTTGTAATTTTCTTTTTCGCTTCATTAACCTTGAATGCGCAAAAAACAATAAATGCTACTGATATTATGAATGATATCAAAAATGGCAAAAACATATCCTATAAAAATGTAACTATAAATGGTACATTAGATTTTACATTTATGGATGATGCGCTACCAAACCTACCAAGAAAAAAAAGATGGTGGAACAATAACGGCACAAATGAAATTAAAAAATTGATAGACAGTAAAATTTCTTTTGAAAACTGCACTTTTACAGACAATGTTTTAGCTTACATACCCGATGAAGCCAGCGGTTATACCTTTACAGCAAGTTTTGATAATGATGTGCGTTTTTTAAATTGTGTGTTTGAAAGTAAAGCCATGTTTAAATACTCAAAATTTGAAAGAAATGCCATTTTTGAAGGAGCAAAATTTGAAGATGATAGCACTTTTAAATATGCCGAATTTGATAAAGATGTTTCTTTCAAAAACACTCTTTTTAAAGAATCGGCAACATTTAAATATGCGGAATTCAGAAAAAATGTATCATTCTCAAACTCAGTTTTTAAAGACAGTGCAACATTTAAATACACTAAATTTAAAGACGGTGTCTCTTTTAGAAACACTAATTTTGAAGAAGATTTAAACCTTAAATACACCGTAGTAACAGGAACTTTTGATATCACTGGCATGAAAGTAGGCTATGATATAGACTCTAAATACACCTCTATAAATGGTAAAAGTTTTAGCAAACACCTCATTAACAATTAAAACAAGTACATACACCTATTGCACAACCTTTAAATAATTACTATATTTGCAACCACTAAACTTGGTTCCGTTAGTAGATAGGAAACTAACAATACCAAAACTAAAGCCAACCTCTGTTAGCAGAAGTTGGCTTATTTTTTATAAAATGCCGTCATATCAAAAATTACTTGTAAAATCGAAGGTTTTTTTATACTTTGCAAGCTATTCAAACAAAACACTTTATGGCTACAGAAATTACACGATTATTTGACTTCCCTTATTACCAATTAGAAAACCATAAATTAGAAAAAGCACTTACCACAAAATACAATGGTAAATGGACGTCTATTTCTACACAAAAATATATAGATCAAGCAAATGCTATTAGTAGAGGGTTGCTTAATTTAGGAGTACAAGCAAATGATAAAATTGCCATTATATCTACAACCAATCGTACAGAATGGAACATCTGTGACATCGGTATTTTACAAACTGGAGCACAAAGTGTACCTATTTACCCTACTATTTCTAAAGAAGATTATGAATATGTTTTAAACCACTCAGAATCAATTTATTGTTTTGTTTCCGATGATACAATCCTAGAAAAATTAAATCAAATAAAAGATAAAACCAAATTAAAAGGTGTTTTTACCTTTGATGATATTAAAGGAGAAAAAAGCTGGAATGAAGTTTTAAACTCAGGCAAAGACGAAAGCAATCAAAAAGAAGTAGAAGAACGTAAAAAAAATGTAACACCAAATTCATTAGCTACCTTAATTTATACTTCTGGCACAACAGGTAGACCAAAAGGAGTCATGTTATCACATAATAATATTGTTTCTAATGTTTTAGCTAGTCATCATAGATTTCCTTTTCAACCAAAAAAAGACATCGCTTTAAGCTTTTTACCTGTGTGTCATATTTTTGAACGCATGATTCTTTATTTATACCAATATTGTAGCGTTTCTATTTATTTTGCCGAAGGACTAGATAAACTAACCGCCAATGCACAAGAAGTAAAACCCACAGTTATGACAGCTGTACCACGTTTGTATGAAAAAATTTACGACAAAATTTACGCTAAAGGAAATGAACTATCTGGAATAAAAAAGAAACTATTCTTTTGGGCGGTAGATTTAGGCTTACGCTACGAACCCTATGGTGCAAATGGATGGTTCTATGAAAAAAAATTGGGCATTGCACGAAAACTTATCTTTTCTAAATGGCAAGCCGCTTTAGGAGGTAATTTAAAAGTAATGGTTTCTGGCGCATCTGCGTTACAACCTAGATTAACAAGAATTTTTGCAGCAGCTAACATGCCTATAATGGAAGGATACGGCTTAACAGAAACCTCTCCTGTTGCCTCTGTAAGTCAATTAGACAATAGAGGTTTTAAAATTGGTGCCGTTGGTAGAATTATTGATGGTGTTGAAGTTAAAATTGCCAAAGACGGAGAAATACTGATAAAAGGTCCTAATGTAATGTTAGGCTACTATAAAGACCCTGAAAAAACTGCCGAAGTTATTGTTGATAATTATTTTCATACAGGAGATAAAGGAGAGATTGATAGCGATGGATTCTTAAAAATTACAGGACGTAAAAAAGAAATGTTTAAAACCTCTGGAGGTAAATACGTCGTTCCACCTTTATTAGAAGGCCAATTAAAACAATCTCTTTTTATTGAACAGGTAATGGTTGTTGGAGAAGGAGAAAAAATGCCAGCTGCAATTATTCAACCCAATTTTGAATTTTTAAGAGATTGGGCAAAAAACCATGGTTTCGAATTAGGTACAAATGAAGAAATAGCTACCAACCCAAAAGTAATTGCAAGAATAGATAAAGAAGTAAAAAAATGTAATACACATTTTGCTAAATGGGAAACCATTAAAAAGTTTGAACTAACATCTGATGTTTGGACAATTGATGGCGGTCAATTAACCCCTACCATGAAAATGAAACGAGAAATTATAAAACAAATTTATATAGATTTATACGAAAAAATTTATCGAGGATAAATTAAAAAAAAGGTCTAATTAATTTTAGACCTTTTTTTATTGTATTTTATTTTTTAAAATAGATGGAAATTTTTCTTTAAATCTATTTAATCTGGGGATAGAAATACGTTGCACATACGGATTGTTAGGATGTAATTTTTCATAATCTTGATGATATGCTTCTGCCTCATAAAATGTAGTCATTTTAGTAACCTCAGTCACAATTTTACCACCATAAACATCTTTATTTAAACGTTTTAAAACCATTTGTATCGTTTGTTTTTCTTTTTCTGTTTGATAAAAAGCAATCGATCTGTATTGAGAACCAAAATCTGGATATTGACCGTTTTTTGTAGTAGGATCATGCGAACCAAAAAACACCTCAACCAAGGTTTTAAAACTCACTTCTTTAGGATTGTAATAAATAGCAACCGACTCTGCATGACCCGTTTTTCCTGTGCCAATTGTTTGGTAAGTTGGACTTTTAGTATGTCCGCCAGCATACCCAGAAATTACTTTTTCTACGCCAATAACACTTTCGTAAATTGCCTCTACACACCAAAAACATCCGCTTGCAAAATAGGCTACTTTTAATTCTTTATTTGTATTCATATCCGTTGTTTTATCGGTTGATTTTACTGATTCTTTACATGAAAAATTCATTAAAAGAAGAGTGAATAATAGTAGAAATGGCATTAATTTTTTCATCCGTATAAAATTTTAGTCATTTATGTTGCTCTTTGTCGAAATAAAAATTGTGTTCATACAAATTGTGCATAACTTTTCTGTATTTAGCAATCATCATTCTTGTACATCATCTAACCTCTACTTATATTTGTTATCAAATTTAATCAAAATAAATGGAACACTTTATAGTATCTGCACGTAAATACCGCCCTCAAAATTTCGAGGATGTTGTTGGGCAACAAGCCATTACCAATACGTTAGAAAACGCTATAAAAAACAATCATTTAGCGCAAGCACTACTTTTTACTGGACCTCGAGGTGTTGGTAAAACTTCTTGCGCACGTATTTTGGCGAAGAAAATAAATCAGCAAGATGCAGAAAATACAGAAAATGAAGATTTTGCATTTAATATTTTCGAGTTAGATGCGGCTTCAAATAATTCTGTTGATGATATTAGAAACTTAACCGATCAAGTTAGAATTCCGCCACAAACAGGAAAATACAAAGTATATATAATTGATGAAGTTCACATGCTTTCGCAAGCCGCTTTTAATGCCTTTTTAAAAACATTAGAAGAACCGCCTGCACATGCTATTTTTATTTTAGCAACTACCGAGAAGCATAAAATAATACCCACCATTTTATCGCGTTGTCAAATTTTTGATTTCAAACGAATTGGTGTTTTAGACGCGAAGAATTACTTAAAAACTATCGCAGAAAAAGAAGGCATTACTGCTGATGATGATGCACTACATATTATTGCTCAAAAAGCAGATGGCGCAATGCGAGATGCCTTATCAATTTTTGATAGAGTCGTTAGTTTTTCGGGTAAAAATCTAACAAGAGAAGCGGTAACACAAAACTTAAATGTTTTAGACTACGAAACATATTTTGAAATGACCGATTTGTTACTTACTAACAAAATTCCTGAAGTTTTAGTAGCATTTAATACCATTTTAGGGAAAGGTTTTGAAGGACATCATTTTATAAATGGTTTGGCATCTCATTTTAGAGATTTATTAGTTGCTAAAGACAAAAAAACAATTGATTTGTTAGAAGTTGGCGATCGGATAAAAAAGAAATATCTAGAGCAAGCAAGCAAAACATCACTTCCGTTTTTAATGACAAGCATTCAAAAAGCAAATGATTGCGATTTGAATTACAAAACAAGTAAAAACCAACGTTTGCTGGTAGAACTTACCTTACTACAAATTGCCTCTATCACTTTTGATGGAGAAAAAAAAAAGTCAGCTAATTACATAATTCCTGCTACTTTTTTCACATCACTTTCTCCTGCTGCCAAAGAAATTGCAACGCCTATTAAAAAAGAGACACCCAAAGAAACACCAAAAATAAGCATACCAAAACCTGTTTTAAAAACTGCTAGTAGCACAAATTTAAGAAGACGCTCTTCCTCTTTATCATTAAAAAGTGTACATCAAAAAAAAGTAGAAAAGAAAACTGTTGTTGAAGAGAATTATGACAATCACCCAAAAACACCGTTTACCAAAGAAGAATTATTGGTTTTTTGGAATGAATTTCATCAAAGCTTATTAAAAAAGGAGAGAATAGTATTGCGTCTATCTTAAAAGCAGATGAACCTCAATTACAAGAAAATTTTACCATTGAATTAACGCTTCCTAATACGTTAATGGAAACTCAGTTAGCACGTACAAAATCTAAATTAACACAGTTTTTAAGAGAAAAATTAAATAATTACGGCATTAAAATTAACGTTTTAGTGAATGAAACCGTAGAAAAAAAGTTTGCTTACACACCACAAGAAAAATATAAAAAACTGAAAGAGAAAAATCCTCTTTTAGAAAAATTACGAGCTACTTTTCATTTAGATCTGTGATACTATTTTTTTTTAATAAACTAAATCATTTTATATCTCCTACATTTTACTATCTTTAACTTTTTCTAAAACAGCACATATTTTAATGCCAACTACTACCCTACTTATTTTTTTAATCGGTTTTTTAATTATTGCTATTGCAGCAAATGAAATAGCAAAAGTTTTTCAAAAAATAAAATTTCCTCTAATTACTGGTTTAATTATAACAGGTATTATTGCGGGCTCTTCGGTCTTAAATTTTATTACTACCGAAGCCGTAGAAAAATTGAATTTTTTAAATGAAATAGCCTTGGCAATTATCGCTTTTTCAGCAGGATCCGAACTTTATTTAGATGATTTACGCAGCCGTATAAAAAGCATTAAGTGGATGACAATAAGCCAGTTACTCATAACATTTATTGCATCCTCCTTTTTTATTTTTTTTATGGCAGACCATATTCCATTTATGGCAATTCTATCTCAAAAAATTAAAATTGCAATCTCCATTCTATTTGCTTCAATTTTTGTAGCAAGCTCACCATCATCAGCAATTGCAGTCATCAATGAGATGCGTGCAAATGGTCCATTTACTAAAACAGCTATGGGAGTAACTGTGGTAAGAGACGTTCTTGTTATTATTTTATTTGCCATCAGCTTTTCTATTGCAAAGGCCTTTGTAAATGGTGAAGAAATTGGGTTTCTCTTTCTTGGTATATTAATACTAGAATTAATTACTTCATTTATCTTAGGTTATGTCTTAGGAAAACTATTACAAATTCCTTTTAACTATAAAACACCACAATTTTTGAAAGGCGCTTATATTTTACTTATAGGTTTTGGCGTGTATGCACTTGCAACATTTATTAAAACAGTATCTTTAAAATATGTTCATCATGAATTTATTTTAGAACCTTTATTAATAAGTATTATAGGTAGTTTTGTATTGACAAACTACAGCAAACACAGAATTGAATTTGCAGAAATAATTGAAGAAATTAGCCCAATTATTTATATTATTTTCTTTACATTAACAGGTGCGTCTTTATCATTACAAGTATTAATGAGTGTTTTTTGGATTGCACTTGTACTCTTTTTCCTACGTTTAATTACTATGTTTTTTGGTGGCTTATTTGGTGTGTATGCTGCAAAAGACCCAAAAGAATATCGTTTTATTGCGTGGATGCCATACTTAACACAAGCAGGTGTTGCTTTAGGATTGGCAACTATTATTGCTAACGAGTTTCCTGCATGGGGACATCAATTTGAAACCATTATCATTGCCATCATTGTAATTAATCAACTTATTGGGCCGCCTTTATTTAAATGGTCTTTAAATTTTGTAAAAGAAAGTCATACAAAAGCAACCTTACAACAGTTTGACGGCACAAGAGATGCGGTTATTTTTGGGGTAGAAAATCAATCTATCGCTTTAGCAAATCAACTTGAAAAACACAATTGGGAGACTCGATTAATCTGTTTAGAAGGGATTGATTATTCTAAAAACGATACAAATAATGTGGTAAATATTAAGGAAATATCATTGTATTGTATCGGGCAGCTACAATTAGAAAAAACCGAAGCCATTGTTTTAATGCTTTCTGATGATGAAAACTATCAATTAGCCGAATTAATTTACGAAAACATAGGTACTGCCAATGTAATTGTACGTTTAAATAATAGAGATTATTTCGATAAATTTCATCAATTAGGCACTTTGATTATGGAACCTGCTACAGCAATGGTAAGTTTATTAGATCATTTTGTTCGGTCGCCAAATGCTACTTCATTACTTCTTGGAATGGATGACGGACAAGACACTATGGATATTGAAATTAGAAACAAAGACATACACGGTATGCGATTACGAGATTTACGTTTACCTGCCGATGTTTTGGTCTTATCAGTAAAAAGAAAAGGTCAATTATTAGTTTCTCACGGATATACACGGATGCGTTTGGGTGATACAATGACACTTGTGGGTTCTGAAAAAAGTTTAGAAGAATTGAAATTTAAGTTTGATACTTAAAAAACCAATTTTTTTCCTAAATACATTAATATGTCGCCTTTATTTATTTCCATATTTTCTGCATAAGAAGGTATGATATGAATATCGCCCTTATTATCTTTTACAAAAATAGGAATAGCTCTAAGCTCTGAATTTATCTTTTTAATAATACTTAGATACTGTTCTTTAGAGCTTAATTCTACCTCATTAATTTCTGGATAATCTCTTACAACTTCACTTAAATTGATAAAATCATCCGTATGCGAAAACAATCCTGTTTCTGGATTAATATTCGGATTTTTCATTTCTTCGGATGAAATTAATCGGAAAGCTCCTTGTTCGCCAAAATTTTTCGCAAACTTATTTAATACATAATTATTAATTACAGAACTACCCGTTAAAGACATTAAAAAACCTATATCATTCAATTCAACATTTTCTAACAAACCATCATCATAAATATTCGCTTCAAAAGCGTCTAAATCCATTTCTTTTGCCTTTTTTATATGATTCGGATTGCTATCTATTAAAACCACTCTTCGTCCGTTTTTTTGCAAATAAGAAGCAATCAATCTCGATACTTCTGATGCACCTACAATTAAAATACCGTTAGAGCTTTTCAAAAACACACCCAATAATTTAGCGACCAATCGAGCTGTTGTAGCATTTAACAAAACGGTTCCGAGTACAATCATAAAAACCAGCGGCGTAATATATTCTGCTCCTTTAACACCACTCATAGAAAGTTTTAATCCAAATAAAGAAGCGATACCAGCGGCAACAATTCCTCTTGGTCCTACCCAACTTATAAAGAACTTTTCATTTCTTGATAAGGTAGATTTATTGGTACTTAAAAAAACACCTAACGGACGTAATAAAAACACAATTACTAAAAACAATGCTATGGTTTTCCAGTTGTAAATTAACTGTAGTTCGCTAATATTAATATTTGCCGAAAGCAAGATAAATAACATCGAAATTAGTAAAATACTTAGCGATTCTTTAAAATAAAGAATTTCTTTTAGTTCTTTGATATTCATATTTCCTAATACCATTCCCATCACCACAACAGAGAGTAAACCAGATTCATGCGCAAACAAATCTGATGTTACAAAAACGGTTAATACTAAAGCCAACACACTTACATTCATTAAATAATGAGGCAATAATTTCCATTTAATGGCATAAAACAATCCGTAAGCAGCAGTAAATCCGATAGAAAAACCAATAATTACAATTTTACCAAACTCAACTAACGCTTCTTGTGTATAATTATGATCTTCGCCAGCAACAATAAACTCAAATACCAATACAGAAACCAATGCACCAATTGGATCTATAATAATTCCTTCCCATTTTAACACCGCAGAAATATCTCTTTTTAACGGTATATTTCTTAAAATAGGTGCAATTACGGTTGGTCCTGTTACAATAATTAATGCTGCAAAAAGCATCGAAATTTCCCAACTTAAATCAAAAATATAATGGGTTGCAACACCTGCTCCAACAAATGTAACCAAACTGCCTATAGTTACTAGTTTTAAAATAACAGGCCCTACATGTAAAACTTCGTCTTTTTTAAGTGTAAGACCACCTTCAAACAAAATAACACTAATGGCTAAAGAAACAAAGTTAAAAAGTCGTTCTCCAGGAAACAACCCCTCTTTTCCGTTCCAAACAGGTTCTATCCATTTGGTACCATCTTCGGAAATTAACGTTGCAATTGGCCCTACAAATAGCCCGATTAAAATTAATGGTAAAATTGCAGGAATTTTAAATTTCCACGCAAACCATTGTGCAATAATTCCTAAAATGATAATTCCACTGAACTCTAACATATCCTAATATTTTACTGAATTTGATAAATATAAATAAAAAGACAGCTTAGACAAGCTATTATTACTAAAAAAACAAAAACTTATTCGTTAATTTCTATCCATTTTCTTAATTCATTTCCATCATTATCAACAACCGTAAGCAAATGTTTTCCTACGGATGGGCGAATTTTTAATTCATGAAATTGTTGAGTACTGCTTTTAAAAACTTTATCTAAATACCAAAAAACAGTAGCATTTACATCAGGATGTACTATTTTAAAAATTAACGGATTCACACCTCCATTATATCCTTTTGTTAATGTGATTTTTGTATATGAAGAATTTGGATATACAAATGCCATTTTTTTTGATTCAATAGCACTACAATCACTTCTAAAAGGTGGTAAAGGTTTATAATTTGCATGTTTATTTTTATAAAAATGTTCCATCAGAGGAGGTAATACAAACCATGTTTTTGTATTCATATTTGACACCAATTCACACTCCGAATTCACCCTTACTTGTTTGTTTCTATCTACATTTATTTGTTTGTGATATTTACATGTATTTCCTTTTTCGGCACTTTTTTGCACTCTTTTTAATGTAGTAGGACAAATAGGTAAAGCCAACATACCGCTTTTATCACAAATTGCTACTTCAATCATATCTTCAAAAGGAGTTAATAACCATTTAGAAGCTGGTAATACATCAAAAATGCTAAAAAGTAAAGGGGCAGCTGCTCCTAAACCCGTTAAACCTGCTCTCCCTTCTCCATCAGAATTACCTACCCAAACACCTACTACAAATTGTTTGGTTACTCCTATTGCCCATGCATCTCTATTCCCAAAACTTGTACCTGTTTTCCAAGCAATTTTTGACGAAGAATCATAATATTTCCAAGCTTGATCTATTTCTGGCCTATTTACATTGGTTAAGGTTTCTAAAGTTAAATAAGCACTACCCGCATCTAAAACAGGGGCTTCTTTTATTATTTTACCAAAAGAAATTTTTTCGTTTTCTAAAAAACTCGGTGTTACAAACTCCTTTTTATAATATTGATGCTTTAATATTTCATAATTACTAACTGTAGCAGACATTGCTGCATAATTTTTACATAAATTCCACAAACTTACTTCTGCACCTCCTAAAATAAGAGTTAAACCGTAATAATTTGCCGACTTATTAATATATTTAAAATGATATTTTTTTAGATGAGTTCTAAATTTCTCTAGCCCATAACGTTGTAACATTTTTACCGCTGGCACGTTTAACGAACGGGTTAAAGCGTTATTTGCCGCCACTGCACCATCAAAAGATTTGTTGTAATTTTTAGGAGTATAACCCGCTATATTTGTTGGAATATCTGGTAATAATTCTTGGGGCAACAAATTACCTGACTGTAACATTTCTGCAAATAAAAAAGGTTTTAAAATACTACCTGAGCTTCTTGGCGAATGTATATTATTTACATTTTTTTGATGTTTCTTATCGGTAGGAGAGTTACCAACATACGCTAAAACTTTTCTGGTTTTAACATCTAAAACCAAGACTGCCATATTAAAAACTCCGTTTTGTTGTTGTTGTTGATAATGACGTTTTACAAGGAAATTAATTTTTTCTTGTAAATAAATATCTATGCTTGTTTGCACTTTTTCTCCTTGGTGTTTTTTAGCTATTTTTTGCACCAAATGATTCGCTATTTTTGGTAATGGATATGGTTTTTGAGGTAATAATTCTTCAAGAGCCAACTCATAAGTAATACGATCAATTATTGCTGATTGATATAATTTTTTAAGTAATCGATTCCGTTTTTTTATTAATTTTTGTTGATTCTTTCCTGGATAAATTAACGAAGGAGCATTGGGTAACACTGCCAAAGTTGCACTTTCTGCCCATGAAAGTTTGTGCGGTAATAAACCAAAATACCTCCACGAAGCCATTTCTAAGCCTACTACATTACCTCCAAAAGGGGCATTAGATGCGTACATGTTTAAAATTTCTTCTTTAGAGGCTCTAAACTCTAAACGTGTTGCTAAAATAAGTTCTTTAATTTTTTCGGTATAACTTCTTTTTTTACCTTTTCTTGATAACCTTATTACTTGTTGTGTTATGGTACTTCCGCCTCCTACTACTTTTTTTGCTTTGATGTTTTTTATCACAGCTTTTGCCATTGACACAGGATTAAAACCAAAATGCTGATAAAAATGAGCATCTTCAAACTGTAATATCGCTTGTTTAAATTTATACGGAATTTTTGTTGATTTTGGAAATCTCCATTGTCCATCTTTGGCAATCATCGCCCCTAATAATTCTCCATTTTTTGCAGTAATTACAGTAGCTGTAGGTTGATTAAACAATACCGAAGGCAAACAAAAATAATACCACACCACTAAAATAGCCATGAGTACTTTTTTTTTATGTTGCATTATTTTTTTCATTGTAAAGAAAAATAAAGCTCTGATATTCAGAATGATTCAATGCCTGAACTAGCTATTGTAAATTATTCTTTTAATAGTATTATATTAAATGTGCTGCATATCATTCTTTTCTCTCTTTTCACAATCAAACCGACAACCGATAACCAAAATACTATTTCACAACTTTTACCCATTTACCAACTGTTCTTACAAAATAAGTATTGTCATACATTGCTTCACACTGAGTACCTGGTAAATAATAATCACCTAAATAAGAAGCATTTAACTGAACCTTAAATCGCTTTATTTCATTTGTTCTAAGCGTAAAATAGTAGTGTATTCTATCATCTTTTATGTCAGTAAAATCTACTTTTTCTGCTTTACCCACTCCGTAATCTGTAAAACGAGTATTTATTATTTCCCATCCAGAAGGTAAATAGTAGGTTAAGGCTACATTTTTAACTGTTTTTTGTGTATTCTTTACGATAATTTCTGCGGTAAAATTTGTTCCTTGAGAGAGCTCATCAACAGAAAGAATAGTACCTTTTTTGTTTTTATAAACAACTTTAGCAAGTAAATTTCTTTTTACTGGCATTTCATCGCCAACTGGTAAAATCCCTTTTGTGTACACACGTACGTACATGGGCGCGTTATTTTTATTACTAAGTTTTAAGGTATTATTTTTATTGATGTTTGCCAACTCTCTTTCTGCCATGGTTTTATTACTTTCTATTTCAACCATTTTATTATTTATAGTGTAAGAGGCGTTAATTCCAGCATTTTCACCATTTTGTTTCGCATATTTCGCCATAGATAACAAACAATATGCGGTAGTTTGTGTACTCATCCAGTAATCGCTTGACAAACTATTTGCAATACTTTTTGCCAAAACAAAAGTTTTAGAAGAATTATCTGTTAGCATATAAGTTTCTAACGCCATCGCATTATTTCTTTCTTCAGACCCATATCCTTCATAATAATTATACGAAAAACTATTGTTTTTTAAAGTACTAATAATGTTTTTTGCTACTGATTTTTTTCCTATAATGGCATAACCAGCTGCCAAACGTAATTTAGATTGATTTGAAATTCCGCTAGTTTCTCGCAATCGATTCATAGATGCTAAATCAGGTTTATTTGCCACACATAAAGTATATAATCTATATGCTTGACTTAAATCATTTCTATAATATTTTCGTTACCTATTGGTTTTAAATCTAATTGGGTTGATTATCAAAGAAATGCATCTAGAAAATGGCGATTTAATACACGAAAATATTATAGAAATGATTTAAGTCAAGCATATAGATTATATACTTTATGTGTGGCAAATAAACCTGATTT
>CAMZMA010000084.1 GCA_947311815.1 uncultured Flavobacteriaceae bacterium | reverse complement strand
TTTGTAACTAGAATTACTAATATCACAAATATTAATTGGATAAAAACAAATTACTACATATAATTAAACAAGGAGAAAATGAAACCTTAGAATTTAAACTAACTTTTAGTAAGCTAGTTATAGAAACTATTGTGGCTTTTTCAAATACAGAAGGTGGTAGAATTATTTTTGGTATAAATGACAACCAATATGATTAAACGTATTGGCTCAGCAGAAGTGGTTATTGGAAAATTATTATAATTAAAAAAGTAACAAAGAATACATTTACAAAACATAAATGCGCAATTATTTTAACATCCTAAAGAAAAGCCATTGCAGAACAACCGTATTTTTGAGTATATTTTTTTAAAAAAACAACACCAAATACAATAACTTGTTTATCTTTGACATTAAAAAATTTCTTTATAAATAGTTTTTATTAAAACAAAAAATTGTATAAAAAATTACTTACATATTTGCCAAAAGGTGAGTTTACAAAAAATGTACTAACCTTAATGACGGGTACAACTATTGCTCAGGCAATACCTATTGCTATTAGTCCAATTTTAACGCGAATTTATACTCCTAAGGATTTTGGGGTTTTAGCCATATTTATGGCAATCACTGCTGTAACAGGCACTATTGCAAATGCTAAATATGAAGAAGCTATTGTTCTACCAAAAAACAATGAAAATGCTATTAATATTTTAGTTTTAGGAATTATAATTAGTATTATTTTAAGTAGTATTCTTTTAGTCGCTACTATTATATTCAATGAACAAATTGTTGAAATATTAGGTAATTATAAAATTAAAAATTGGCTCTATTTTGTACCTATCTCCACATTATTTTTAGGTGTTTTTAATAGCTTAAATTTTTATAACATCCGACATAAAAAATTTAAAAATATAGCTAAATCTCAAATAACAAAATCTAGTAGTTTAGCTATTACGCAAGTAAGTGTTGGGTTATTACATAATGGGCCTTTAGGCTTGGTTCTTGGGCAAATATTATCTTATTTTTCTGGGAATTTTATGTTATTTAAAACTTTAAAAGAAACTAAAAATTATAGGCAGTATATTAATCAAAATGTAATTAATACTCAAATTAAAAAGTATAAAAAATTCCCGGTTTTTTCGTTGCCGTCTATATTTTTAAATTCTTTAAATTTGAACATCATTAATTTTCTAATATCATCCATTTTCTCTGTTACAACTTTAGGTTTTTATTCATTAACACAGCGTATTATTGGCATACCTTCTAGAGTTATTGGCAATAGTTTAAGCCAAGTGTATTTTCAAAAAGCAGCACAAGAATATAAGAGTACTGGTCAAACTAGACGGATTTTTGTAAAAACACTTAAAAAACTAATAATCATAGCTTTTCCTGTTTTTCTTGTGTTGTATTTTATTGCTGAGCCTATTTTTGCATTTGTTTTCGGTGAAGAATGGCGTATAGCAGGTACTTACGCGAGAATATTGATACCTTTGGCTTTGGTTAGATTTGTGAGTAGTTCTCTATCAAATACAATTGTAATTCATCAAAAACAGCAGATAGGCTTAATAATAAATATTCTTTTAATAGTATCAACATTATTTATATTTTATTTGGGGAAAATAAATACTATTTCTTTTAATAAATTGTTAAAATTATATTGTTTAGTTTTATCTATTATGTATTTGTTTTTTTTATATTTATATTTCAAAACATCAAGATCTAAAAGATGAAAAAATTAGTGCAACTATTTTCATTTATTCCTTTTGTTAAAAGATTAACAAAGCGTAAATATTACGCAACAGGTTTCGGCACATATTTTGTAAATAGTTTTTTTAAAAGAGTTTTAAGGATAAATAATAAAGGAGATTTTTTACTCCATTTTACTTCTAGAGTAAATTCTCCTGAAAAATTAATTATTAATAAAGGTCAAAGTGATAATACTGTTTACTTAAGTTTAGCAACTTCTGGAGGCTGTTATTATCAAGCAATTAATGGTATCGAAATTGGAGAGGGTACAATCTGGTCATACAATTGTAGTTTCATTAGCTCTAACCATAATTATTCCGATTTAAAAAAACACAAAAGAGTAAATAAAATAAGTATTGGCAAAAATGTTTGGTTAGGGTCAAATTGTATAGTTCTACCAAGTGTTTCTATTGGTGATTTTGTTATAATCGGTGCAGGCTCTATTGTTACAAAAAACATTCCTAGTTATAGTATTGCAGTTGGTAATCCTGCAAAGGTTATTGCAAAAAGATGCCAAAAATGTTTAAAGAAAATAAAAATTGATGATAATTGTAATTGCTAAATGAAAAAAAAAATACTTATAATATCATACTCTTACCCACCTGCAAATGTACCAGCAGCACAAAGACCGTATAGTATTGCAAAATATTTGGATAAAAATAAATTTGATGTTACTGTGCTAACTTGTGGTAATCAAGACAGTTCTTTAGGGTTTGATACTACTTTTAATGAAGAATTGCAAAATGTTAATTTAATTAAAGTAAATGGTTTTAAAGTATCTAAAAACAGAACCGTTGCCAATAACAAAAAAACAAATAAAACTAGTTTAAAAGGGGTTTTAAAAAAGTATGCTGTAAAGATTTTATCCTATTTTGTTTTTCCAGACAAAGGAATATTTTGGTATCCAAAAGTTAAAAAATATATCAAAGCAAATAAAAACCAACTTAAATTTGATGTTATTTTCTCTACTTCACCAATGTTTACCAACCATTTAGTAGCGAAACAAGTAAAAAAAATAAACGCAAATGCTATTTTAATTACTGATTTTAGAGATTTTCATTATTTAGCTAATGAACAACTAAAAAAAGGAATAAAGTCTTTTTTAAACAAAAGACTAGAATTAAAAATACTCAAGAATGCAGATAAAATTACTTTTATTTCTGACGCAATGAAAAATGAATATCAAAATTTTTATAAACAGTATCAAAGCAAATTTTACAGTATATATAATGGATTTGATTCAGAAGAATATTTACAAAATAATTCTGCTTTAAACAATAAGCAATTAACTATTTTTTACGCAGGGTCTTTTTACAAAGGAGTAAGAGACCCTATGCCATTATTTAATATATTGGAACATTTATTAAAAGATAATTACATAACTAATCAAGATTTAAAAATTGAAATTGCAGGTAATTTTGAAAGCGAACTTATTAATGATATAAAACCATTAAAAATATTCAATTCTATTGTTTTTTTAGGGCAATTACCAAGAAACGAAGTCTTAAAAAAATATAAAGAAAGTCATCTGCTTTGGCTTATTATTGGCAATAGAATTTCTCATTATACTGGTGTGCCTATAAAATTTTACGAATATTTGGCTTCACAAAGACCAATAATTAATTTCGCTCCAAGTTATTCTGAGCCTACAAAAATTATTAATGAATTAAATTTAGGGTGGAATTTTAATATAGATAAAGTGGAATTTAATAAACAAATTAATCAATTTAAACAAATTATTAGTCAATTTAAAAACAAAAAACTTGATAAAAATATCGATTTAAATAAAATTGAAAAATATAGTCGTAAAAATCAAGCAAATCTCTTAGAAGAACTTTTTTAATGGTAAAAAAATTACTCATACTATTTATTTTTTTTTCGTTTATAACGCATACAATAACGGAATATGATCCAATGGGAAATCCCATTTTAGGACGTTTAACTTATGGTGATTTATTTGGGTTCTTATCTTTAATATTGGGTCTACATCTACTTGTTAAAAGTTTTGTTTTTTCTTTAAAAATTAACAATATTTTTTTATTATCTTTTGTATTACTTTTATTATTTGCAGTTGGGCTTCCCTTCTCTTTAATACCAATTCAAACTATTATAGAGTTATTAGTACATCTATTTTTAGTTTTACTTAGCATCTTAATATTTTATGTTTTTAAAGATGTTTTTTTTACTTACTATATACCAACTATTATAATTACCGCATTAATTGGAGCACTTCTCGGCTTTTATGGTATTTTATCACAAATGTTTGGTCTGCCAATGCTTTTTAAGGTTAGAACTGAAGGAGAAGCATTGGGCGGTTTTAGAAATGCAGGGCAAGCAGGTGCATATTTTATGGTGATGATTACTATGCTCTACCCATTGTTACAATCAAAATTAAAATTTAGGCTGTCTAATAAATATCAAAGACTACTTTCAATATCTGTTATTTTTAGTGTTTTATTTTTATTTATAACAGGTAAGATAGCTGGTTATATAGTTTTTTTAATAGGTATTTCTATTTATTCTATTTTTTTTAGAAACAGTAAATCAATTATTTCTATTTTAGTTATAGTATCTGTATTGGTTTTTTTATATTCAAATCTTGAAACCATTTCGCCCATATTGTATAAGCGAATTAGATACAAAATAGAAAGTAGAGTAACCTCAAAACTTGATGGTAGTTCGCAAGATGATTTTTTTGAAAGCAATTGGGGTGGTGCTATTGAGGCTTTTAACGATAATCCTTTTATAGGAACTGGCTTAGGTGCTTTTGATGGCTCGTATAGAGCGTATGAAGTACATAGTACTTATTTAAAAATGATTGGAGAGACTGGGTTTATAGGTTCATTTGGCTATTTATTATTTATTGGGTCTTTCTTGTTACTATTAAAAAAACAAAAATATTTTAGCCCTGAAATTTATGATTTAATAAAAAAAATGCGACCATTTGTTATTGGTTGTATGGCAAGCTGGACATATACTTATCATGTTAGAAAGAGGGAGTTTTGGATTCTTTTGGTCTTTCTATTGATTATACATTATATAGCTAAAAAAGAATATCTAATTAATAAAAGAAAAAAATATGAAAAATTTATTCTATAAACTTCCAAATTTTATACAAAACATCATACTAACTTTGTATAATAGCAACTTATATTTAAAAAGATATGGTGGTAAGTATAAGCAACAAAAAAAAGAATTATTAAATACTTATACTATGAGTTTTGAATCCTTAAAAAATATTCAAAATTCAAAATTTATATCTTTTATAAATTTTGCAAAAGAAAAATCTGTATTTTACAAGAAATTGTATAAGAATATTAATTTGGAAGATATTCAATCAATAAATGATATTAATCTACTTCCAATAGTTGCAAAAGAACAATTAAGGTCTTCTATAAAAGATGTTTACACTATTTCTAAAAAGAAAGGTATTGTTTCCAAAACAGGAGGAACAACAGGCAAGTCTCTTGAAGTTCTTTTTACAAAAGAAGATATTCATATTGATTATGCACAACTTGACGCTTTTAGGTCTTTGTATGGCTATAAATTAGGTAGAAAAACTGCTTGGTTTAGTGGAAAAACACTTTTAAACAATACTGATATTAAAAAGAATAGATTTTGGAAATATGATTTTATAAACAAAGTAAGGTACTATTCAACCTTCCATATTAAAGAGGCTTATTTAAAATATTATTTGAATGATTTAATTAAATACAAACCATTATATATGGTAGGTTTTCCTTCTTCTATGGTAGAAATTGCAAAATTTGGTATAAAAAATAATATTCCTTACCCTAAAGGTGTTACTAAAACTATTTTTCCTACATCAGAGGCTACAACCAAAGAAATGAGAAATGTTTTATTAAACTACTTTAATACTAAGATTGCTGATCAATATGCGTCTTCAGAAGGTGCTCCTTTAATTTTTGAATGTATTGACAGTTCTTTACATATGGATATAAGAAGTGGTGTTTTTGAAGTGTTAGATAAAAATAATAACCCAACTAATGAAGGAAGGTTAGTTGTTACGTCATTTACTACTCACGGTACTCCTCTAATTAGATATGATATTGGCGACACTGTTAAATTATCTATTAAAACAAAATGTAAATGTGGTAATAACTTACCAATGGTTGAAGCTATACATGGTAGAGTAAATGACTATGTTTTTTCTCCTGAGAATGGTAAAATTAATATTGTAAACGTATCAAACACGTTAAAAGAGGTATATGGTATAATAAAATTCCAAGTTATACAAAACCAAGAAAACAGTTTGAATTTTAATATTATTATAGATGATTCCATTTTTTCTAAAAAGGATGAAGAGAAGTTTATTACCAACTGGCAAGAAAGAGTTGGTAAAAAAATGAAGTTAAATTTAAATTATGTAAGTTGTATTGAAAATGAAAAAAGTGGAAAGTTTAGGTTGATTAAAAATAATTTAAAATTGAAAAATGAATAAGAATAATCCCTTTTTAACAGATGTTTTTGAGGAAATATGGTGTAAGTATTTTGCCAAAGAAAAAATAATTTATAAAACTGATAGTTTTAATATTTCATTAATAAAAAATAAATCAGGTTTATATTTCATAATATAGGAAAAAACGCGACTAATGGTTATCAGTATATATTCAATAAGAATGATTTTTCATTTTTTAAAAATAA
>CAMZMA010000083.1 GCA_947311815.1 uncultured Flavobacteriaceae bacterium | reverse complement strand
TAATTTACCAACCAAATCAGGATATGCTACTGCAAAAAACATCGCTGTTTTTCCGCCCATAGAATGCCCCATTACATTTACTTTTTGTAGTTGATGATGTGTTATATATTTGTGTAAATCTTCTCGCATTAATTCAACATCAAACTCATCAGTATGAAAACTACGCCCATGATTTCGCTGATCTATTAAATGAACTTCATAGTTTTTTGCATATGTATTGGCAAGCGATTTCCAATTATCGCCCATACCAAAGTACCCGTGTAAAATTAACAACGGTTGCCCATTTCCTATGATTTTTGAATGTAAAATATTCATGGATGTTTATTTAAAAGATTACTTCATCATGCCTTGATGAGATTGCTACGTCGTGCCTCCTCGCAATAACGAGTCTAAATTACTGAAGACGGTGCAAATACATTTTTACCACATTTTCTAAACCAAGATACAAACTTTCGGCAATCAACGCGTGCCCAATAGAAACTTCGGCTAAATTGGGAATATTTTCTTTAAAAAATTGAATATTTTCTAAACTCAAATCATGTCCTGCATTAATACCTAACCCAACGGAATGCGCAAAAATTGCCGCTTCTGTATAAGGTTTTATCGCATTTTTAATTCCTTTTGCATAATCCGTAGCAAAATCTTCGGTATATAATTCAATTCTATCTGCTCCTGTTTTTGCAGCAGCTTCAATCAAATTTTTATCTGTATCAATAAAAATAGAAGTTCTAATATTATTGTTTTTAAACTCGGTAATTACCTCTTGTAAAAAAGATTGATTTTTAATGGTATCCCAACCTGCATTAGAGGTAATTGCATCTACAGCATCTGGCACCAAAGTAACTTGAGTTGGTTGTACAGCTAACACTAAATCAATAAATTTTCTGATAGGATTCCCTTCAATATTGTACTCTGTGCTAACAATAGGCTTTAAATCATACGCATCTTGATAACGTATATGTCGCTCATCAGGTCTTGGATGAATGGTAATTCCTTGCGCACCAAATTCTTGAATATCTTTGGCAACTTCTAATAAATTAGGTACATTTCCACCACGAGAATTTCGTAAAGTGGCAATTTTATTAATATTTACGCTTAACTTTGTCATTCTATAAAATTAGACGGCAAAGATAAACCATTTCATCATTTTAACCTATATTCGTGCTACATGAAGATAACCGATTACATACTAAAAGAAATAAAAGCACTTTCGTTACAAAACAAGGTAAAAAACGCTTTGAAATTGTGTAAAAACCTACCCATTACGCACATTCCTATTGTAGAAAACGGTTATTTAAAAGGATGTTTTTTAGAAAGTGACATTCAAACGATTGATGACAAAAACAAAGAATTAAAAGAGTTTTCTTATTTGTTACAGCACTTTTATACCGATGAAAACGCATCGATTTTAACCCTTTTAAAGTTATTTGCTGATTATGATTGTAACATCATTCCTGTATTAAATCAACAAAAAAAATACATGGGATATTATGAGTTGAGCGACATATTAGATGTATTTGCAAACAGTCCGTTTTTGGCAAACGAGAGCGAAACTTTATTAGTAGAAAAAAACAAAACAGATGTTTCTATGAGCGAAGTGACACAAATTATTGAAGCCAATAACGCTACCTTATTAGGACTTTATATTTCAAATGAAAAAAGTGATACAATTCAAATTTCAGTCACTATTTTTACTAATGAAATGAACGAACTCATACAAACGTTTAGAAGATACGACTATCATGTAATTACAGATCATGAAGATGATGTGTATTTAGATGATTTAAAAAATAGATCGGATTATTTACAAAAATACCTTAATATGTAATGAAAAAAGTAGCAATTTACGGTCAATCATACAATCTAACTGCAAAAAAAGAAGTTCAGATTTTACTAAGTGTTTTAAAAGAAAAAAACATTGTTGCTTTTTTTGAAGAGCAGTTTTACAACTTACTCAATGAGCACGATTCTTTAGAAAAAAAATATCCCACTTTTTCTTCTTTTACCGATTTAAATAATTCTTTCGATTTAATGTTTACCATTGGCGGAGACGGAACTATTTTACGCGCAGTAACCTATATTAGAGATTTAAACATCCCTATTTTAGGAATCAACACAGGTAGATTAGGTTTTTTAGCAACCATCCCAAAAACCCAAATAAAAGAAGCGGTTAATTTACTGCTAAAAAAAGAATACAAAGTACAAGAACGTTTGCTGTTATCTATAAAAACGAGTCCAGAAATCACAGCACTTACAGAGATCGATTTTGCGTTAAACGAAATTACGATTGGTCGCAAAAACACGACTTCTATTATTGGTGTAAAAACCTATTTAAATGACGAATACTTAACCAATTATTGGGCAGATGGTATTATTATTTCAACGCCAACAGGCTCTACAGGATATTCGTTAAGCTGTAACGGACCTGTTATTTTACCCAATGCCAAGAGCTTGGTAATCACACCGATTGCACCGCATAATTTAAACGCAAGACCTCTTGTAATTTCTGATGAAACCTCTTTACAACTAGAAGTAAATTCTAGAGAAAAAGATTTTTTTATCTCATTAGATTCCAGAATGGTCACAGCGCCAGAACACACCAAAATTTTCATTAAAAAAGCTACTTTTAGTATCAAAACTATTTTACTATCCAACCAATCATTTTTACAAACACTACGCAGTAAATTACTTTGGGGAGAAGACATTAGAAACGAACCCAAGTTGTAAAGGTGCTTAACAATAAAAATCCATTTTTTCAGTTATTCAAAAAAGACCGAATATTAACTTTATAAAGCAAATAGATTTAACTATATTTGCAGGCTATTTTTTAACATGAAAAAATATTTTTTTTACATACTATTTTTTTGCATTCCAACAATTTCGTTGGCACAAATACATGAAATCGGGCTATTTATTGGCGGCACAAACTATGTGGGCGATATAGGTAGTACCAATTACATTTACCCAAACAATATTGGAGGCGGAGTTATTTACAAATGGAATTGGAATCACAGAATTGCCCTAAGAGGTACAGTAAGCTATTTGAAAATTAGCGGAGACGACTTAAAATCTAGCAATATTGTAAGACAAAACAGAGGGTATAAATTTAACAATACGATAAAAGAATTGGCAATAGGATTAGAATATAATTTTTTTGAATACGATTTATCTACCAATGATAAATACGCAACACCTTATATTCTTTTAGAATTATCTGCATTTAATTACAATAGCGTATCGGCTCAAACAATAACAGGGCAGTTTTTATATACTGATAAAACATCGTATTCCATTCCGTTTGGTATTGGCTATAAAACAAAATTAGCAGACGCATTTGCATTTGCAATTGAAGCCAAAGCAAGATATACCTTTGAAGATGATTTAGATTATACTACCAATACTTTTACTGCTTTACGTTTTGGAGAGCACGGAAATGATTGGTATTTTTTTACAGGATTTTCTATTATTTATACCTTTGGAAGACCTGCATGTTATGTAAACAGAAATTAATAAATGGATAAAAAAGGAAACATTAATTTACAAAAAGTACCCAAACACGTTGCTATTATTATGGATGGCAATGGTAGATGGGCTAAAAGTAAAGGAATGAGCAGAATTTTTGGTCACAAAAATGCCCTTACCGCAGTAAGAGAAAGTATAGAAGCCGCTGCCGAAATAGGTGTAGAAGCAATTACTTTATATGCTTTTTCTACAGAAAATTGGAAAAGACCCCAAAAAGAAGTAAATGCTTTAATGAATTTATTAATTAGCTCATTAAAAAAAGAACTTCCAACTTTTCAAAAAAACGAGGTACGTGTAAATGCAATTGGTAGTATTCTTAGTTTGCCAAAAAACGCACAAAAAACACTTTCAGAAATTATTCAATTAACAAATAAAAACTCAAGAATTACATTAACATTAGCGTTAAGTTACGGTTCTAGAGAAGAAATTGTTAACACAATCAAAAACATATCTAAAAAAGT
>CAMZMA010000082.1 GCA_947311815.1 uncultured Flavobacteriaceae bacterium | reverse complement strand
CATTTTATGAGATATTTTATAATTAAATTGGTATAAATAAGGTGAGATGTGTTATTTTCATAATGATATCTTTTTAAATTTTTGATAAAATTACGAATGAAAACAAAAATAATTATCAGTTTTAATTATTAAAATCCAATGAAGCTATCAGTAAAAGCTATTCTTTCGAATTTACAGTATAAGTTCTCCATTTTTCTAGGCATTTACTCATGTCTTCAGGAATTTCGGATGTAAATTGCATAAATTTCCCTGTTGTAGGGTGCGTAAAACCTAATGTTTTTGCGTGTAGTGCTTGTCTTGGTAAGGTTTTAAAACAGTTTTGTACAAATTGTTTGTATTTGGTAAAGGTTGTGCCTTTTAAAATGTCGTTTCCGCCGTAACGCTCATCATTAAATAAGGTGTGCCCGATGTGTTTAAAATGTGCTCTAATTTGATGTGTTCGCCCTGTTTCTAGCTTGCATTCAACTAATGTAACGTAGGTTAAACGCTCTAAAACGTTGTAATGTGTTACGGCGTGTTTTCCAAAATCGCCTTCAGGAAAAACATCCATTTGCAATCGGTTTTTAAAACTTCTACCGATATGTCCTTCAATTTTACCTTTATCTTCATCCATAAAACCCCACGCTAGAGCGATATATTTACGCTCGGTAGTTCTGTCAAAAAATTGTTTAGAAAGATGCGCCATGGCAAATTCGGTTTTGGCAACCACTAATAATCCACTTGTATCTTTATCAATTCTATGTACCAAACCTGGGCGTTCATTACTGTTGGTTGGTAAGTTTTCGATGTGATGTATCAATCCGTTTACCAAGGTGCCTGAATGATTTCCATGACCTGGATGTACCACCATTCCTGCGGGTTTGTTTACCACAATAACGGCATCGTCTTCATAGACAATATCTAACGGAATATTTTCTGCAATCAATAAGTTTTCTTGAGGTGGATACGCTAAAACAACCTTTACAACATCGTTTGGTCTTACTTTGTAATTCGATTTTACTACCGCTTCATTGACCAAAATATTACCTGCTTTTATGGCTTGTTGAATCTTGTTTCGAGTGGTGTTTTGAATAAAATTCATCAAAAATTTATCTACTCGCAATAATTCTTGCCCTTCGGTAGCTGTAAATTGATAATGTTCGTATAACTCATCGTTATCGATATCTGTAGTTTGTTTTTGCATTTTGTTTTGTTTTTGGTTGCTAGCCACTAGCCACTAGCCACTAGCCACTAATCCCTAGTTACTAATCCCTAGTTACTAATCCCTAGTTACTAATCCCTAGTTCTTGCTAACCCCTAATTATTGCTTGCCATCACCTAAAACCAAATTAATGGTGGAGTTTTTGGGTAATTTATCGCCTGCTTTAATTTTTTTTCCGTTGTGTTTGAGTCCTCTAACCACATTTTTACCAATATCAGAAACCCATGTGATTTTTGTACCCACTTTTAAACCGATTGAGCGTAAATGTGTAGTTGCTTGTCGCTTTGTTTTTCCGTTTAATTGCGGAATGGTAATATCTCTATATTTAGACGGATTTAAGGTCAAGTAAATTTTACGTTTTTCTTTTACAAATTCGCCCGCAGCAGGTGTTTGCTCTATCACAGATTTTTTAGGATATGAAGGGTTGTAACTTGCAGAATCAATCACAATAAAATCTAAATCTAATTCGGTTAATTTTTGTTGTACAGCTGCCAAATTCATCTTTTGTAAATCGGGTACTTGTATTTTTTGATTGTGGTTTGTGCTAAACCCTAGCCACCATTGTAGTAATAAAATAAAAGCGATAATGCCTACAAGGGCAATAGCAATTTGTTTAAAAAAGGTCTTACTTTTTATAAATTGTACGATACTCATTTTTCAATTTTTTGTCTTTACAAATATATAAAAAGCAAACGTTGTACATTCTATTATTATTTTAATAAATTTGTTACAAATAAAGTATTGATTTCATGAAAAAAAATATTGCCATTATTATGGGCGGATATTCGTCTGAAGTTGCCATTTCAATTACTAGTGGAAACGTTGTGTATAAACATGTTGATAGAGAAAAATACAATCCGTATCGAGTTCATATTTTAACCGATAAATGGGTAATGATTACTGATGATGAAAAACAACATTCAATTGATAAAAATGATTTTTCTACAACAATTAATGGTCAAAAAATCACTTTCGATGCAGTTTTTAACGCCATTCATGGCGCACCAGGAGAAAACGGAATTATTTTAGCGTATTTTGATTTAATTGGTATGAAACATACTTCTGCACCCTTTTATCAAATGGCGTTAACGTTTAATAAACGCGATTGTTTAAGCGTAGTAAAAGCATACGGAATTAAAACCGCCACTTCTATCTATTTTAATCAAGGCGATGAAATAAATCTACAAAAAATAGTAAAAAAAGTAGGTTTACCATGTTTTATAAAACCTAATAATGCGGGGTCAAGTTTCGGGATTTCTAAAGCACATACTGCCGATGAAATTTTACCTGCCATAGAAAAAGCATACAAAGAAGATTCAGAAATATTGATAGAATCTTTTTTAGATGGTAACGAAGTTTCGGTGGGTGTGATTGAATACCAAGGAGAAATAAAAGTACTACCAATTACTGAAATTACCACAGAAAACGATTTTTTTGATTACGAAGCCAAATACGAAGGGAAATCACAAGAAATAACGCCTGCAAGAATTACCGATATTCAAGCTCAAAAAGTAAGAGAAGTAGCTAAAAAAGTATATACCATATTAAATATGAGTGGTTTTTCAAGATCAGAATTTATTTTTATTGATGATGAGCCACATTTTTTAGAAATGAATACAGTACCAGGTTTGACCGAAGAAAGTTTGTTGCCACAACAAGCCGAAGCAGCAGGTATTTCATTAAAAGATTTGTTTGAAAATGCCATTGAACGTTGTTTTTCCTAATTTTAGGAGTTAGGAGTTAGGAGTTAGGAGTTAGGAGAGAAATTGAAAAAAACTTTACGTATTTTGCAAAATAAAGATTGTTTAAGCAACATAAAAACACACATATGAAAAAAGCAGTATTTCCAGGTTCGTTTGATCCGATTACCTTAGGACACGTAGATATAATAAAAAGAGCGATCCCGTTGTTTGATGAAATTGTGATTGCTATTGGTGTAAATGCCGAAAAAAAATACATGTTTTCTTTAAATGAACGCGTTGCTTTTATCAAAAAATGTTTTGCTGATGAAAAAAACATTACCGTTACAAAATACAAAGGTTTAACCGTAGATTATTGCAAGACTATTGATGCCGATTTTATTCTAAGAGGTCTTCGTAATCCTGCCGATTTTGAGTTCGAAAAAGCCATTGCGCAAACCAACAGAAAACTTTCGGGTATCGAAACCGTATTTTTATTAACCAGTGCAGATACTTCGTTTATAAGCTCTTCAATAGTTAGAGACATTATACGAAATGGTGGTGATGCTTCTGAGTTAGTACCGAAATGTGTGAAGTAATAATTATTGTTAATCTGAGTATTCTATGATTAAACAAAGTTCTTTTTTTGTAAGTTATTAACAATTTTCATGTTGCAAATTTCATTATATCAACATAAGGTGTTTTCCTGTTAACTACCGCAAAGATTCTAGACAATAATTTATTTCGTACAATATTGATTGTACTTCTTTTATTTTTGCCTTGTTCCACTCTTTTATTGTAAAATATTTTCATTTCTGTATTGTGTATAATTGCCGATTTAGCACATAAATCTAACAAACTTTTTAATTTTTTGTTGGCTAGGTGACTTACTTTTGTTCTACCAATTAAACTAGTTCCTGATGAGTTTGGAAAAGGAGCAATACCACAATATGAAGCAAACTGTCTTGATGTTTTAAATTTTGTAAAACCATTAGTGCTAGCAATTATATTAAGAGCAGTTTGAGTTCCTATACCTTTAATACTCTTAATAAGAATAAATTGTTCTTTTAATTGTTCATTACGGATAATAATTTTATTGATTTCAGATTCTAAATTATCAATTTGTTTATCTAAATATTTAATCATTCTTTGTTGAGTTGTAAATAAAATAGGTGAATCTTTTTTAACATAAACTTCCTTTTGTTCTTTAAGGCATGCTTTAAAACCAGAACGATGTTTTACAAGACGTTCTCTTAAAGTAAGTAATTTTTTAATTTGATTTATACTTTTAGATGGAAGTATATAAGGTTTAATTTCATCTCTTAAACGATATGCATATAAAGCTATTTTAGTAGCATCTACTTTATCATCTTTACCACGTACAATACCTAAAGACCTTTTGATTTCTAATCCTGATATAAGTGAAAAATTAATTTGATGCTCTGAAAAAAATACAGCAATTTGTTCAGAATAAATACCTGTATGTTCTAGTGCAAACAACGTATTTTCTTCTTTAATTTGATTGTTTTTTCTAACCCATCTTATAAATTGATTAAATCCTTTTTTTGTATTCTCAAAAGCTTTATAAGCCTGGTTACTGTGAATACGAGCATCAAAAGTTAATTTGCTGATGTCAATGCCAATTGTTTGTTTAATTTTCATAAATTTGTTTTTAAATTAGTAAAAATGGTTACTTTGACTAAAACCTTTATTAGGTCAATACTAAAATTCTATTTGGTCCTTGGTAACCTGAATTAAAGAGTGAGGACTAATACTCAGGATAGTTCTTAATAAACTAGTTCGACTTTAAGTTCACCTCACTCTTTTTCTTTTTTTAGTTTATCAACAAAGTTATACTTATTAACAAAGAAAAAAGAAGCAAAAAAAGAAATTTAATCATCATAAACATATTCTTTTAAATAAATTTAAATATAAAAACAAATCTAAAGGCTCGATATAAGAATCGAAGTAAAAATTTAATAAATACGAGAGATGTGAGCTACAATTTTTTAGAGAAACGAGTTCCTTTGAAAAATTGTAGCGATGCAGATTGCGTATTTAGTGGTTTTTTGCTCGAAAAAGTATGAATCCTG
>CAMZMA010000081.1 GCA_947311815.1 uncultured Flavobacteriaceae bacterium | reverse complement strand
ACTCTGTTCCTTTTTCTTCTGAAAAAATATAATCAAATAATGACTTCAAAAAAGTCGCATTTATTACTTGAATTTAAGCTTTATTAAAACACTATTTTAATTTCCTCCCTATTAAATTGGTTGAAACCGTTGTAAATATAACGACACTTATCGAACTTAATGGCATTAAAATGGCGGCTATTACTGGTAATAATTGCCCTGTAACTGCAAAATACAACCCGATAACATTGTACAACAAAGATAGTAAAAAACTATACTTAATAATACGCATCGCTTTTTTTGATGCATTTATATACGGAATGAATTGATTAAATTTTGTGGCATCTAAAATTCCATCGCAAGCAGGAGAAAAAACATTGATATTTTCTGATAAGGCAATACCAACATCGCTTTGTGCTAAAGCGCCTGCATCATTTAACCCATCACCCAACATTAATACTTTTTTATTTTCTGATTGTAATTGAGCTACGTATTTTAGTTTATCCTCAGGTTTTTGGTTGAATAATAACACTGTTTTTTTAGGCAAATATTCTTGTAAATATTCTTTTTCGCCTTCATTATCTCCAGAAAGCACCGATATATTGTATTTTTTATTCAAGGTATTAAAAAGTGATTTTACACCTTTTCTATACGCATTTTTAAAAACATAATTCCCTTTGTACTCATTATCAATACTAATATGTACTGCAGTATCTACAATTTCGTTTTCATCGGTAGCATTTACAAAATTTGCCGACCCAATTTTAATATGCACACCTTTATAACTGGCTTCAATTCCTTTTCCGATAGTTTCTTTAAAATCGTCTGTTTTTATTTTTTTATCCGAAGGAAGAAATTCATACAACATTCTGCTTAACGGATGATTTGAAGAACGAATCGCACTTTTTAAGAGCGTAATTTCATCCGAAGTTAAAGGAGACCCTTTATACGTAATCTTACTTTCTTTACTGGTAGTTAAGGTACCTGTTTTATCGAAAATAACGGTATCGATTCCTGCTAATTGTTCTAAAACGGTGGCATTTTTTAAGTAAAACTTCTTCTTTCCTAAAATGCGTAATAAATTACCCAAAGTAAACGGTGCTGCCAAGGCTATGGCGCAAGGGCACGCAATAATTAATACTGCCGTAAACACATTTAATGCTTTTGACACGTCTTTAAACAACCAAAATACGGTGGCCAAAAACGCAATACTTAATACCACAATTGTAAAGCGTTTGCTAATAGTATCTGTAGCTGTTTTAAATGATGATTGCTTGTCTTTTGCAAATACATCATTACTCCATAACTGCGTTAAATAACTTTGCGAAACCGATGCTAAAACTTCCATTTCTAACACGCCCGACAATTGCTTTCCGCCAGCAAATAATTTATCGCCAGATTTTTTGGATACAGGTACCGCTTCTCCTGTTACAAAACTGTAATCTATTTGTGCTTTTCCGTTGATGAGAATACCATCAACAGGAATGAGTTCTTGATTTCTAATGAGCAATCTATCGCCTTTAACAATATCGTAAATTTGTACGGTTTCTTCTTTCCCTTCGGATGAAATTCGGGTTACAGCAATAGGAAAATACGAGGTATAATCTCGCTCAAACGACAAGAAATTATAGGTTCTTTGTTGAAAAAATTTACCGACCAATAAAAAGAAGACCAAACCTGTTAAACTATCAAAAAAACCAGGACCTAAATCGAACAAAACTTCGATAACACTTCGTGTAAACAAAACCGAAATCCCTAAAGCAATCGGCACATCAATATTTAAAATTTTAGAGCGCAATCCTTTGTAAGCAGATATAAAATAATCTCGTCCAGAAAAAAACACAACGGGCAACGAAAACACGAGCATCAGCAGTCTGAAAATACCTTTGTAGCGTTCAATCCAAAAACCTGTGCTTCCAAAATATTCTGGAAACGAGAGAAACATCACATTGCCAAAGGCAAAACCCGCCACGGCAACTTGGTATATTAAGGTTCGGTTTACTTTCTTTTTGCCTGCATCATAATCTTCTAAACTAATATAAGGTTCATAACCAATGGCGCTTAATAATAATACAATTTCTTTGAGTGATGATTTTTTTGCGTTGTAAGTAATTCTTACTGTTTTTTCTGGAAAATTAACTTGAGAAGAAGTGACGTTTTTTTGTAATTTATGTAAGTTTTCTAATACCCAAATACACGAGCTACAATGCATCTGCGGAATGTATAAATTAATGGCTTGAGTGATACCATCATCAAACTCTACCAATTTTTCTACAATTGATGCTTCGTCTAAAAAATCATATTTTCCTTGTATTTCTACAGGTGTACTACCTGGAGTATTCTCAAAATCGTAATAACAAGTTAAATTATTTTCAGAAAAAATTTCATACACCGTTTTACAACCGTTACAACAAAAAGATTTGTCTTCAACCGTAATTGTTTCTTCTTCGCAAGAATCGCCACAGTGAAAACATTGGGTAGTTTTCATATTTACTCATTTGCCGAGTGCAAAAATATGACAAATATTTGCTATATACCCTGATATTTATCAGTTTTATACTATCTTTGATTTTTTAAAAAAACCAACTTTTCAATGAGTAAATGCGAACACTGCATCGTCCGTCAATTTAATGCCTTAAAAGAGCTTACAACAGAAGAACTAGAAAGAATTTCTAAATGCAAAAGCACACTAAGTATCAAAAAAGGCGAGCTTATTTTTAGCGAAGGAGAACATTTAAAAGGCATCTATTGTATTAAAAAAGGTGTTTGTAAAATTTCTAAAATGAGCGAAAATGGCAAAGACCAAATTATTCATTTGATTCAAAAAGGTGGTTTATTAGGCGAACGTAGTATTATAAATGACGAAGTAACCAACCTTAAAGCAACTGCCTTACAAGATATGCTGGTTTGCTTTATACCTAAAGAAGAAATTTTAAAAGACTTACATGAAAACAATGAGTTTTCTTTAGGGATTTTAAAAGGAATGGCAAATTCTCTTAAAAATGCCGACAATGTGATTGTAAATATGGCTCAAAAAACCGTAAAACAACGTTTGGCAGAAACATTATTGTTTTTAGATACCAATTTTGAAAAAACCGAAGACAACAAATTAGGACTTCAACTCTCTAGAGAAGATATTGCCAATATGATTGGTACTGCTACAGAATCTGCTATTAGATTGCTTTCTAATTTTAAAAAGAAAGGCGTCATCTCTCTTAAAGGAAAAGAAATCAATATTTTAAATACCGAAAAACTTAAAAAAATAGCTCGCGGATTTTAATATTTCGTTTTTTTTTTTTACCTTTATAAAAGTGATTGTATATTGTACAACAAATTTTTAATTTTAAAAAATTAATTCAAAAGTATGTATTTACCCTGTATAAATTTACAGTAAAACTAATGTTTTATTAAAAGTAAAATGTAGTTCTTCGGCAAGGTTTAATCACGTCAATTATACTACAGTTAAAATTTCGGGTACTTACCTATGTATATTTGCATAAATATTTAGTCTAAGTTTTAGTGTAACACATGTAACAGAATTTAACACATTTTATAATTAGTTTTACGACCTTTAAAGGTTAAAGACGTGTATAAAAAAAAGAAATATGATGGAAAATTACAATTTAAAAAATCCGTTTAAAATAAAATTAGTATTACTACTTTTTATTAGTTTCATTTTTTTGAATGTGCAACAAACGTATGCACAAGATACAGATGGTGATGGCATTATT
>CAMZMA010000080.1 GCA_947311815.1 uncultured Flavobacteriaceae bacterium | reverse complement strand
AGATCGAGCTGGACTTTGAGTAAGACCTAGGCTTGATATAAACCTTTCTGAAACCCCAATACCAGTAGAAATATCGCTTAAAGTTAAGCATTTATTAAGCTGTCCGAAAGTTAAAGATACAAACTGGTCAAGGGTCTTATATCTGCTACAACCTTTATCACTCTTATGCTCTTCGGTACAGCGCATAAGCATCCAAGAGGGTACTAAATCTAAAATTTGGCGAATAAGTGGAGTGTTTGTATTTTTGTTTCGCTTGAAGAGTCCCATAAATTGTATTTTTTGTTTGCAAACCAAAAATACGGGATTCTCAAGCTATTTTAAAATTGAAACTTTCGGATAGTTGTGATATAAATACGATTGTAAAATAATGGTAGCGCTAATTTCATCAACTAATGCTTTATTTCGACGTTGTTTTTTTTTCAATCCGCTATCAATCATGGTTTGAAAAGCCATTTTAGAGGTAAAACGCTCGTCAATTCGTTTGATTGGAATATCGGGGAATGCTTTTTTAAGTTTTTTGATAAAAGGAAGAATTAATACTTCACTTTCGCTATCGGTAAAGTCCATTTGTTTAGGTTTTCCGATGATGAACAGTTCTACAGTTTCTTTTTGAATATAATCTTTTAAAAAGGAGATAAGAGTATCAGTAGCAACCGTTGTTAAACCAGAAGCGATGATTTGCAATTCATCAGTAATCGCAATTCCTGTTCTTTTTTTACCGTAATCGATGGCTAAAACTCTACTCATATCGGCAAAAATAAGGATTTTAAACAACCTGAAAGAATATGTTTAAAAAATGTATCTTCGCAGGTAGTTTTTAAGGATAGAATTATCTTTGTAAAAACAAAAACTATTACATGAAAACACTACAAAAAATAATCGAAAACGCTTGGAATAACAGAGCGTTATTACAAGAAGAAAACACGATAAATGCGATACATAAAGTCATCGATTTATTAGATGAAGGAACGTTACGAGTAGCAGCACCTATTACAAACGGATGGCAAGTAAACGAGTGTGTAAAAAAAGCGGTAGTATTGTATTTTCCTATTCAAAAAATGGAAACTTTAGAAGCAGGTATTTTTGAATATCACGATAAAATTCCGTTAAAAAGAAATTATAAAGAAAGAGGAATTCGAGTTGTACCAAATGCGGTTGCACGCCATGGAGCTTATATATCTTCGGGCACTATTTTAATGCCAAGTTATGTAAATATTGGTGCGTATGTAGATGAAGGAACGATGGTAGATACTTGGGCAACTGTTGGTAGTTGCGCTCAAATTGGTAAAAATGTACATTTATCTGGTGGTGTAGGTATTGGTGGTGTATTAGAACCATTACAAGCCGCACCCGTAATTATAGAAGACGGAGCGTTTATAGGTTCTAGATGTATTGTTGTTGAAGGCGTTAGGATAGAAAAAGAAGCGGTTTTAGGAGCAAATGTTGTACTTACAATGAGTACAAAAATTATTGATGTAACGGGTGATGAACCTGTAATAACCAAGGGCGTAATTCCTGCACGTTCTGTGGTGATTCCAGGAAGTTATACCAAAGAGTTTGCAGCAGGCAATTTTAATGTTCCTTGTGCGTTGATTATTGGAAAGAGAAAGGAGAGTACTAATAAAAAAACATCATTAAATGATGCGCTTCGAGAATACGATGTAGCTGTTTAATGAATTTCATTCTATGACTAAGATAACTGCTATTATCCCTACACTTAATGAGGAAATTCATATTGAAGAAGCTATAAAATCGGTACATTTTGCTGATGAAATTATTGTGATAGATTCTTTTAGTACCGATAAAACTATCGAGTTGGCTAAAAAGCACGATGTGAAAATATTGCAACGTGTTTTTGATGATTTTTCTTCACAGAAAAACTATGCCATTCAACAAGCAACACATCATTGGATTTATATTTTAGATGCTGATGAAAGAGTTACGCCATCACTTGAAAAAGAACTATTAGCAGCAGTTAAACATCCAAACAAATATGTTGGTTTTTATGTAAGAAGAACCTTTTATTTTATGGGTAAAAAAATAAAATACAGCGGTTGGCAACGCGATAAAGTAATACGTTTATTTAAAAAAGATCATTGTAAATACAACGGTTCTCCTGTGCATGAGCGCATTGATTCAAATGGCGAAATAGGTTTTTTAAAATACAAATTAGAACATTATTCTTACCGAAGTTATGATCATTATATTGCTAAAATGAATCATTATTCGGCATTAAGAGCCAAACAATTAAGCGAACAAGGAAAAAAAGTAACACTATTCCATATTCTAATAAAACCGCCTACACGATTTGTAATTCATTATTTTATGAGATTAGGTTTTTTAGATGGCTTTGAAGGATTTGTGATTGCAAAAACACAAGCATACGGTGTGTTAACAAGATATGTAAAACTATGGTTGATAAATAGAAAAATGAAATAACAATGAAAGTTAATGAAAATAACATGGTTATTGATGCCGTAATTACTTGGGTAGATGGAAATGACGAAAATCATTTAAAAAAAATGCAACCTTATTTAGCTAAGAATGATAAGGATTTAAATGATAAAAATTTTGCTACTCGATTTCTACATGTAAATGAAATAGAATATTGTGTAAAATCTATTATTAAAAATGCCCCATATATAAGAACAATTTTTATTGTTACAGATAATCAAATTCCGGCTTTTTACAAAGGGAATGAAAAAGACTATCCGAAAGTAAAAATTATAGATCATAAAGAAATTTTTAAAGGGTTTGAAGCGTATTTACCAACCTTTAACAGTGTTTCTATAGAGACGATGCTGTATAAAATACCAGATTTATCTGAACATTTCGTATATTTTAATGATGATTTGTTTTTAATAAAGAAAACAAATTCAACAGATTTTTTTATTGATGATAAACCAATTATTAGAGGGAGATGGTATCCTTTAGATGAGTATATTTGGCATAAAAATTTAAGAAAAATTGTATTAAAACTGTTAAAGAAAAAATCAAAAGATGAAATTTATGGTTTTAGAAGAGCGCAACAAAAAGCAGCAAAAATGATTGGTTTTGATAAAAAATTATTTACGCTAATGCATCTTCCGCAACCTTTAAGAAAATCGACAATAGCAGCGTATTATAAAAAGCATCCAGATCATCAAATTACTAATATAAATAATAAATTTAGACATCCAGAAAAACATATTGTGCAAACTATTGCGAATCATATAGAAATTAAAGCAAAAACGTGTATTCTTGAAAGAAATTATAAATTTCTTTATATGGGAGGAAAGCATAACAAACCTCTTTTTTGGTATAAAAGAATGATAAAAAAAACAGATAATGATGCTAATATTAAATTTTTATGTTTGCAAAGTTTAGATTTGTGTCCAGAGCCAAAACTCAAGCTTATTACTAATTGGCTACAAAGAATTGTTTCTTAATTTTTTTTATGAAGAATAACATTATTGATTCTTTACAATTTTTATCCGAAGGGAAAACCATTCTTTACCCAACAGATACCGTTTGGGGTATTGGTTGTGATGCCACAAATTCGGTAGCTATTTCTGAAATTTATCAATTAAAAAAAAGAGAAGAAAGTAAAAGTTTGATTGTGTTGGTAAGCTCGTTACATATGTTAAAAAAATATGTAAAAGTGAGTAAAAAAGTGCAAGAAATACTTAAAAACAACACAAAACCAACCACTATTATCTATCAAAACCCCAAAGGACTCCCTAAAAACGCCATTGCTAAAGACAATACCATTGCTATTAGAGTTGTACAAGACGATTTTTGCCGAAAACTCATTAAAAAATTTAAAAAACCTATTATTTCTACCTCGGCAAATATAAGCGGAAAGCCTACTCCAAAATCATTCAAAGAAATAGATACTGTAATTTTAGAGAACGTAGATTATATAGTAAGTTTGCATCAACAAAAAATAGCTGACAAATCCTCTACAATTTTGAAGATAGAAGGAAGTAAAGTTATCACGATTAGAGAGTAAACTTTATGCAAAAACAGTACTACAAAGAAGCAGTTTCTGCTGATATATTTTCATATATAACAAAGGCAAGCACGCAATTACAGCTGCAAAGTTATGTAATTGGCGGCTTTGTGCGTGACTACTTTTTAGGAAGAGGAGATGCAAAAGACATCGATATTGTAACCATTGGCAGCGGTATAGAATTGGCTCAGAAAGTAGCCGAATTATTACCTAACAAACCCAAAGTTCAGGTGTTTAAAACTTACGGAACCGCAATGTTACGCTATAAAGAAGTCGAAATCGAATTTGTTGGTGCAAGAAAAGAATCGTATTCAGAAGATAGTAGGAATCCCGAAGTAGAAGAAGGTACCTTGCAAGACGATCAAAATCGAAGAGATTTTACCATAAATGCACTCGCACTTAGTTTAAATAAAGCTGATTTCGGAGCATTATTAGACCCGTTTAATGGTATCGAAGATTTGAAAAACAACATCATAAAAACACCTTTAAATCCAGATATTACGTATTCTGATGATCCATTAAGAATGCTACGTGCTATCCGTTTTGCATCACAATTAAACTTTGTAATTACAGATGATTCTCTAAAATCTATTGCAAAAAATGCCGATAGATTATCTATCATCACCAAAGAACGTATTGTTGTTGAGTTAAATAAAATTATAGCGTCTCTAAAACCATCTGTCGGATTTTTATTATTAGAAAAAACAGGGTTGTTAGCAAAAATATTACCTGAATTAACCGCTTTAAAAGGAGTTGATGAAGTAGAAGGACAAAAGCACAAAGATAATTTTTACCACACTTTAGAAGTAGTCGATAATATTTCGAACCACACAAATGATGTTTGGTTGCGTTGGGCAGCATTATTACACGATATAGGAAAAGCACCTACCAAAAAATTTCATAAAAAACAAGGATGGACCTTTCATTCGCACGAATTTGTAGGCGCAAAAATGGTGTATAAATTGTTTAAACGATTAAAATTACCGCTCAATAATAAGATGAAATTTGTGCAAAAATTGGTATTATTAAGTTCTCGACCCATTGTGTTGGCTACTAATGTAACCGATGCTGCAGTTCGTAGATTGGTGTTTGATGCTGGCGATGATATTGACGCTTTAATGACACTTTGTGAAGCAGATATTACTACAAAAAATCTGAAAAAATTTAAAAGATACCATCAAAATTTTAAAGAAGTAAGGGAAAAAATTAAGGAAGTAGAAGAACGTGATAAAGTCCGTAATTTTCAACCACCAATTTCTGGCGAGTTAATTATGAAAATCTTTAATTTAAAACCTTGTAGAGAAATTGGGCAACTAAAAGAAGCGATTAAAGAAGCGATTTTAGACGGTAAAATCCCTAATGAATATGATGCTTCTTATCAATTTATGTTAGAAAAAGGAAAACAATTGGGCTTGATTGTTAAGTAAATTCTATCAAATTACAACTAAAATAACTTTTTCAGTTTCTTTTTAAAAGCATTGTAACAATAGTTACTAAAAATAGGCTTTTTTTATCGTTTTTTTACCTCCAAAGTAAAATGTATCAGTATTAATGAAAATATTTTTCTATCTTTAAGAAATTTTTGAAAAAGAAAATAATGTCATTACAATTAAATATACAAAATGAAAATTAAAACCGTACTTGTTGCCAACAGGGGAGAAATAGCTATCAGAATTTTTAGAGCCTGTACAGAAATTAATGTAAAAACTGTGGGGATTTACACTTACGAAGATCGCTATTCTTTACATCGATATAAAGCAGATGAATCTTACCAAATTGGGGCAGATGACGAACCGCTAAAACCGTATTTAAACATTGATGAGATTCTAAAAGTAGCGGTAAAAAACGGCGTAGATGCCATTCATCCAGGATACGGATTTTTATCAGAAAATGCAGAATT
Organism: uncultured Flavobacteriaceae bacterium; assembly: GCA_947311815.1. Taxonomy (GTDB): domain Bacteria; phylum Bacteroidota; class Bacteroidia; order Flavobacteriales; family Flavobacteriaceae; genus Polaribacter. The sequence continues at coordinate 7,598 of CAMZMA010000080.1, read as the reverse complement.
TGCCAAAAAATGTGCCGAAAACAATATCATTTTTATCGGGCCAAAAGTATCTGTATTAGAGTCTTTAGGCGATAAAATTCAGGCTAAAAAAGTGGCGGTTGCTAATAATATCCCGATTATTCAAAGCAGTAAAAAAGATTTAAAAACTATTGATATTGCTTTGTCCGAAGCCAAAAAAATTGGCTATCCTGTAATGCTAAAAGCTGCATCTGGCGGTGGTGGAAGAGGAATGCGTGTCATCACCAATGAAAGTGATTTAAAAAAAGCGTTTAATGAAAGTAGGCGAGAAGCCTTAAATGCTTTTGGCGATGATACCGTATTTTTAGAAAAATATGTGCAAAACCCGAAGCATATAGAAATTCAAGTAGTGGCAGATAATTACGGAAATACAGTACATTTATTTGAAAGAGATTGTTCGGTGCAACGTAGGTATCAAAAAGTTATCGAGTTTGCGCCTTCTTTTGGTTTGTCAGATGAGGTTAAAAACGCTTTATATACTTACGCAACCGATATTTGTAAAGCGGTAAATTATAATAATATTGGTACGGTAGAGTTTTTGGTAGATGAAGATGACACCATTTATTTTATCGAAGTAAATCCGAGAATTCAGGTGGAGCATACTGTTACAGAGGTGATTACAAATATCGATTTGGTAAAAACGCAATTATTTATAGCTGGTGGCTATAAATTATCAGATCAACAAATAAAAATATACAACCAAGAGGCGATAAAAATAAGTGGGTATGCGTTGCAATGTAGAATTACAACCGAAGATCCTGCCAACGATTTTAAACCAGATTATGGTACAATTTCAATGTACAGAAGTGCTTCAGGATTCGGAATAAGATTAGATGCAGGTAGCGTATATCAAGGTGTTAAAATATCGCCATTTTTCGATTCAATGTTGGTAAAAGTAACTGCCAGCAGCAGAACTTTAGATGGTGCTTGCCGTAAAATGCGAAGGGCTTTGAGTGAGTTTAGAATTCGTGGTGTAAAAACCAATATAGCGTATGTAGATAATATTTTAAATCATCCTACTTTTAAAGAAGGAAAAGTAACCGTTAATTTTATTAAAAATACGCCCGAATTATTTAACTTTAAAGTGTCTAGAAATAGAGCTGCAAAAATTGCTAAATATTTAGGCGAAATTATTGTAAATGGTAATGCTGATGTAAAAAATATCAATCCGAATAAGAAATTTATTTTCCCGAAAGTTCCTGCTTTTGATGCGAATGCAAGCTATCAAAAAGGAACAAAAGATTTACTGACAAAATTAGGACCAGAAAAATTTTCGGAATGGTTAAAGAATGAGAAAAAAGTCCATTTTACCGATACCACTATGCGAGATGCACACCAAAGTTTATTGGCAACTCGTATGCGTACTTTTGATATGATAAAAGTTGCTGAGGGTTTTGCGAAAAATCATCCAGAAGTATTTAGTATGGAAATATGGGGAGGTGCAACCTTTGATGTTTGCTTGCGCTTTTTACAAGAAAATCCGTGGGAACGATTACGTAAATTGCGTAAAGCGATGCCAAATGTATTAACGCAAATGTTGTTACGAGGTTCAAACGGAGTAGGTTATACGGCGTATCCTGATAATTTAATCGAAAAATTTGTAGAACAATCTTGGGAAAACGGAGTCGATATTTTTAGAGTTTTTGATTCACTTAACTGGATGAAATCCATCGCGCCAGCAATAGAACACGTTAGAAATAGAACAAATGGTTTGGCAGAAGGAGCTATTTCTTATACCAACGATGTATTAAATCCGAAGAATACAAAATACAACTTAAAATATTATGTGCAATTAGCCAAAGATATCGAAAATGCAGGAGCACATATTTTAGCCATCAAAGATATGGCAGGTTTGTTAAAACCGTATGCGGCTTTTGAGTTGATATCAGCATTGAAATCAGAAATTAACATACCAATTCATTTGCATACGCACGATACTTCTTCTATACAAGCGGCAACATATTTAAAAGCGATTGAAGCAGGAGTTGATGTAGTTGATGTTGCTTTAGGCGGATTATCGGGCTTAACATCGCAACCAAATTTTAATTCGATTGTAGAAATGTTGCGTTTTCACGAGCGAGAAAATTCGGTGAATATAGATAGTTTAAATGCGTATTCTAATTATTGGGAAGCCGTAAGAGAATATTATTATCCGTTTGAATCGGGTTTAAAAGCAGGTTCTGGCGAAGTATTTAAACATGAAATTCCTGGAGGACAATATTCTAATTTAAAACCACAAGCACAGGCATTAGGATTAGCATCTCGTTTTCATGAAATTACAAAAATGTATGCCGATGTAAATCAACTTTTTGGCGATATTGTAAAAGTTACACCAAGTTCTAAAGTAGTGGGCGATATGGCGCAGTATTTAGTAAGTAACAATTTAACCACGCAAGATGTTTTAGAAAAAGGCGATACCATTTCGTTTCCGCAATCGGTGGTAAGTTTCTTTAAAGGCGATTTAGGGCAACCTGTAGGCGGATTTCCAAAAAAATTGCAAAAACTGATTTTAAAAGACCAAAAACCTTACATCAACAGACCCAATGCACATTTAGAACCTGTAGATTTTGATAAAGAATACAAGCAGTTTGAGAAAACCTTTGGAAAAGAAATGGGAAGACCAATTGATATTACCGATTTCTTATCGTACAAATTGTATCCAAAAGTATTTGTAGATGCGTTTAATAATCATTTAAAATATGGGAATTTAGTAGATTTACCTACCAAAAATTTCTTCTACGGAATGGATAGAGGAGAAGAAATTATTGTAAATATAGATCAAGGAAAATCGATATTAATCCGTTTAGATTCTATTGGAAGACCGAATGAAGACGGAATGGTAACCGTGTATTTTAGAGTAAACGGACAATCTAGAAACGTACAAATTAAAGATACTGCCATAAAAGTAGATAAAGTAGAACATGTAAAAGCCAACAAAGAAGATGCTGCCGAAATTGGTGCGCCTTTACAAGGAATGTTATCTACTATTTTAGTAAAAAAAGGAGAAAAAATAAAGAAAAATCAACCACTGTTTATCATAGAAGCCATGAAAATGGAAACGACTATTACGGCGATAGAAGATGCTACTATCAAAAAAATTGTTCTTAAAAAAGGTACAATGGTAAATGCAGATGATTTGGTACTAGTATTAGAGTAGGTCAATTATTAACCTAACGGATGAGAGACAATAAGATATTGTTTTTTAACGAGTAAAAAAACGATTTAATGTGGTTCATTATTGAGCCTATCTAATAGTAATCAAATACACTAATTTTCAATACGTTAAATTTAGTTTTATGATTATTGATTTTGAATTGTTGGTTTATATAGAGGTAAACAATTAAACGTATAAACAAATAAACACTAATTTTAATGTCAACATTTTACACAAAAATTTTTGCAAAATACTACGATTCTTTTATGGTTTCTTTTGAAGCTAAAATAGCGAAAGACCGTAAAAATATGCTACAAAATTTAACAGGTAAAGTGTTAGATGTAGGTGCTGGCACAGGTGTAAATTTTGAGTTTTTTAATAAAGATGCAGAAATTTTAGCCGTAGAACCTTCTAAAGAAATGCAAGAAAAATCGCTTGTAAAAGTAGGCGATAAAAACATACAATGTATCAATCTAGGAATTAACGACCCTAAATTAGATTTGATGATTAAAGAAAAAAGTCTAGATGCTATTGTGTGTACTTTGGTGTTGTGTACCATTCCTAATCCAGATTTGGCATTAGATAATTTTAAAAAATGGTTGAAACCTGATGGTAAATTAATCATCTTAGAACATATTCATTCTGATAAAAAAAGAAATGCTTTTTTAGAAAAACTCGTAAATCCGTTGTGGAAAAAATTAGGAGAAGGATGTCATTTAACTAGAAATACAGATGTTTTACTACACGAAAAAGGGTTTGTTTCTGCAAATGTATCTTATTTTAAATTAGGATTGCGAATTGTAAAAGGTGTGTATCAAAATTAGAATTTGTGGTAAAAAAAGCAAGATAAAAATCTAAAACTCTCCTAAACTGTAAAGGCTTTTTTGCTTGTTAAATGAAGTGATTATCTTACTTTTGTTTTATGAAAGCAGAAATCATAACGATTGGCGATGAAATTCTTATCGGTCAAATTGTAGATACCAATTCGCAATGGATTGGTCAGCAATTAAGTAAAATAGGAGTTTCTGTGTATCAAATTTCTTCCATTCAAGATGAAGAACAGCATATTTTAAATGCATTAAAAGAAGCAGAAAACAGAGCAGATATTGTGCTAATTACTGGCGGACTTGGACCAACGAATGATGATATTACCAAAAAAACCATCGCTAAATATTTTAACGATACAGAGATAGTAGAATATCCAAAAGTAATAGCTCATATAAAAGAATTGTTTCAAAAAATAAATCATCCGTATAAAGAAATTCAACGTTACCAAGCGCAATTGCCATCAAAAGCTACCTTGTTAATGAACCAGTTTGGTACAGCACCAGGAATGTGGTTTTACGAAAATGACACCGTTTTTGTATCGCTCCCAGGGGTTCCGTATGAAATGAAAGGATTGATGACTCATGAGGTTTTACCAAAAATTCAACAACAATTTCAATTGCCGCACATCATCCATAAAACCATTATGACTTATGGAGCAGGAGAAAGTATGATTGCAGAAAGAATTGCTATTGTTGAAAATAATTTGCCGTCAAATATCAAATTAGCGTATTTGCCATCTTTCGGAAAAGTACGATTGCGTTTATCCGCCAAAGGTAAACATCAACAAAAATTATTTGATGAGGTGAATGAGAAAGTAACAAAAATTACTCAGTTAATTCCTGAGTTAATCACAGGATATGATGATGGTGCTACTCTTGAAAAAAGAGTAGGAGAGTTGTTAGAGCAACAAGATAAAACGCTATCTACTGCCGAAAGTTTAACAGGAGGTAAAATTGCTGCGTCATTGGTTTCGGTTGCAGGATCATCAGCGTATTTTAAAGGAAGTGTAGTAAGTTATTCGGTAGAAATTAAGAAAAATATTTTAGGAGTATCGGCAGCGACTATCAAAAAACATTCGGTTGTTAGTAGCGAAGTAGCCCAAGAAATGGTTGTAGGAGTCAAAGAAAAATTACAAACAGATTATGCAATTTCTGTAACAGGAAATGCAGGCCCTACAACAGATCTTACGGATAAAAGTGTTGGTTTGGTCTACATATCAGTAGCAACACCTTTAAAAATAATTACGAAAGAGTTTAATTTTGGGCAACCTAGAGAAAAGGTAATCAATAGAACGGTTACAAAAGCCTTAGAAATATTGCAAAAAGAGCTGATTTTAAATCAAAAAGACAATAAAAAAAAATAATTTAAAAAAATAGTAGAAATAGTTTTGTTCAACGTGTAAAAAATGTATAAATTTGCACCTCGTTTAGAAATAATACTAAAACTGTCAAGAAGATGTCTAGAGTTTGTGAACTTACAGGAAAAAAAGCAATGGTTGGAACAATGTTTCTCACGCTTTAAATAGAACAAAAAGAAAATTTAACGCTAACTTAATGGTAAAGCGTTTTTATATTCCAGAAGAAGATAAATGGATTACCTTAAAGGTATCTGCTTCTGCATTAAAAAATATTAATAGAAAAGGAATTGCTGCGGTTCTTAAAGAAGCTAGAGCAAAAGGTTTTTTAACTAAATAATCCTTTAGGTAGATAAAATTTTACAGAGATGGCAAAAAAAGGAAACAGAATTCAGGTAATTTTAGAATGTACAGAGCATAAAGCTTCTGGTAAACCAGGAACTTCTAGATACATTACTACAAAGAACAAGAAAAATACTCCAGATAGAATGGAAATTAAAAAATTCAATCCTATCTTAAAGAAAATGACAGTTCACAAAGAAATTAAATAAAAACGTTTTACTAAAACGTCTAATCATATAAGTTATGGCAAAAAAATCAGTAGCATCGTTACAAACAGGAGCAAAAAGATTGAGTAAAGCAATCAAAATGGTACGTTCTCCAAAAACAGGAGCATACACTTTTGTAGAAGCAATTATGGATCCTTCTAAAGTAAATGAGTTTTTAGCAAAAAAATAAAACTTGTTACACAAAATATTAAAAAGGCTACTTTCTATAAAAAGTAGCTTTTTTTGTGCCATAAATTCTGTATTTTTGAGGGCGTTCCCTAAAAAGGTCGGGCTTTACGGCTATATCTTTTTATGTGAGTTCTCGGTACTTTAATTTTTTCCTACGTCAAAATTAAAACTCGAACAAACATAAAAAGGATGCCGCCTACAATCCCTAACGCAGCTAAACTAGAATAAGTAAGGTAAATAAATGACAATCTGACCATTAAAATATCTTTGGTACGAATTTTACTTACTTTAATTGAAGCATTAAAAACAAAAAAATGAGTTTTTTTAAAAACATATTCTCAAAAGAAAAAAAAGAAACCTTAGACAAAGGATTAGAAAAAACAAAAACTAATTTCTTCTCTAAACTATCAAAAGCTGTAGCAGGAAAATCGAAAGTAGATGATGATGTGCTAGATAATTTAGAAGAAGTCTTAGTATCTTCTGATGTTGGTGTAGACACTACTTTGAAAATTATCGATAGGATAGAAGCGCGTGTTGCCAAAGATAAATATGTAGGTACAGATGAATTAAATCAAATTTTAAGAGAAGAAATTTCTGGCTTACTTTCTGAAACCAATATTGGTAATGAAACCGAGTTTACTATTCCTAACTTGCCTGCTGATAAAGATGGAAATAAAACACCCTATGTAATTATGGTGGTTGGTGTAAACGGAGTTGGTAAAACCACTACCATTGGTAAATTAGCATCGCAATTTAAAAAACAAGGATTAAAAGTTGTTTTAGGAGCTGCCGATACTTTTAGAGCAGCCGCAATAGATCAATTACAAGTGTGGGCAGACAGAACAAATGTACCCATTGTACGTCAAGAAATGGGTTCAGACCCTGCTTCTGTAGCTTTTGATACGCTGCAATCTGCTGTCACTCAAAAAGCCGATGTGGTCATTATTGATACAGCTGGTAGATTGCATAATAAAGTGAATTTAATGAATGAATTAACCAAAATAAAACGAGTAATGCAAAAAGTGGTTGCCGATGCGCCACACGATGTGTTGTTAGTTTTAGATGGTTCTACAGGTCAAAATGCGTTTGAACAAGCCAAACAATTTTCGTTAGCAACCAAAGTTACATCGCTTGCAGTTACCAAATTAGACGGTACTGCCAAAGGAGGAGTAGTTATCGGAATTTCAGATCAATTTCAAATTCCTGTTAAATATATTGGAGTAGGAGAAGGAATTGATGATTTACAAGTGTTTAACAAGTATGAGTTTGTAGATTCTTTTTTTAAGTAAAACAGTACTTTTAATCTTTCAGTCTTTCAGTCTTTCAGTCTTTCAATCTTTCAGTCTTTCAATCTTTCAATCCCTCAATTAATCAATCATTCGATCTCTCCTAAGTCTTCTCGGGGGAGCCTCTTTGGTGTGGGTCGGCATTCAAGTAAATTCCTTTCCATCTAACATATATCTTCTTTTATGGCATGTTGCATGGTCTGTTTTATGTTGCATGTTGT
>CAMZMA010000079.1 GCA_947311815.1 uncultured Flavobacteriaceae bacterium | reverse complement strand
TTTGTATTTACTTAAATCCATTCCAAAGTTCAAACCTTTATTATGAACTAGTTCATCTAATTCTGTCAAAGATTTTTTTCCGAAATTTCTAAATTTCATTAAGTCATTTTTATTAAATGACACTAAGTCACCTAATGTATCTACTTCTGCAGCTTTTAAACAGTTTAAAGCTCTTACAGATAAGTCCATATCTATTAAACGAGTCTTTAATAATTGACGCATGTGTAATGATTCTTCATCATACGTTTCTGTTTGTGCAATTTCATCTGCCTCTAAAGTGATACGCTCATCAGAGAATAACATAAAGTGGTGGATTAAAATTTTTGCTGCTTCAGTTAAGGCATCTTTAGGATTGATAGAACCATCGGTTTCGATATCAAAAACTAATTTTTCATAATCGGTTTTTTGTTCTACACGAAAGTTTTCTACTGCATATTTTACATTCTTTATAGGAGTGTAAATAGAATCAGTAAAAATAGTTCCTAACGGTGCACTTAATTTTTTATTTTCTTCTGCGGGTACAAATCCTCTACCTTTTTCTATGGTTAATTCCATATTAATTTTTACAGATTTATCCATATTACAGATTACTAAATCTGGATTTAATACTTGGAAACCTGAGATAAATTTTTGTAAATCTCCTGCAGTTAATTGATCTTGTCTAGATACAGAAACAGAAACGGTTTCTCTATCAGAGTCTTCAATTTGCTTTTTAAAACGTACTTGTTTTAAATTTAAGATGATTTCTGTAACATCTTCTACAACTCCAGGAATGGTAGAAAACTCATGCTCTACCCCATCAAGTCTTAATGATGTAATTGCAAAACCTTCTAAAGAAGATAATAACACTCTTCTAAGTGCATTACCTACTGTTAAACCAAAACCTGGTTCTAGAGGTCTGAATTCAAATCTTCCAGAAAAATCTGTAGATTCAATCATTATTACTTTATCGGGCTTTTGAAAATTTAAAATTGCCATAGTAAGTTTATCAGGATTATTTAGAGTACAACTCTACAATTAATTGTTCTTTGATATTTTCAGGAATTTGTAATCTCTCTGGAGATTTAATAAAAGTTCCTTCTTTTTTATCAGTATTCCAGCTTAACCATTCAAAAACAGTACTGTTTGCTGCTAATGAGTTGTTAATAGCTTCTAATGATTTAGATTTTTCTCTAACACCTACTACATCTCCATCTTTTAATTGATAAGAAGGAATGTTAACGATTTCTCCGTTAACAGTAATGTGTCTGTGAGATACTAATTGACGTGCAGCACTACGAGAGTTTGCTACACCAAAACGGTACACTACGTTGTCTAAACGAGATTCACATAATTGTAATAAAACCTCACCTGTAATTCCTTTAGAAGCAGATGCTTTTTTAAATAAATTACTAAATTGACGCTCTAAAATACCGTACGTATATTTTGCTTTTTGTTTTTCTTGTAACTGTACTGCGTATTCAGATTTTTTACCTCTACGTCTGTTGTTACCATGTTGTCCTGGAGGATAATTTCTTTTTTCAAAGTTTTTATCTGCTCCAAAAATTGCTTCGCCAAATTTACGAGCAATTTTAGTTTTTGGTCCTGTATATCTTGCCATTTCTTAGTTATTTAAGTAGGGATTATGAATTAAGGCGTACTCCTTCGATAACCTTGTTCCTACTTTAGTTAAAATATTTAATTATACTCTTCTTCTCTTAGGAGGACGACATCCGTTATGTGGCATTGGTGTAACATCAATAATTTCTGTTACTTCGATACCGCTATTGTGGATTGATCTGATTGCAGACTCTCTACCGTTTCCTGGTCCTTTAACATACACTTTTACTTTGCGTAAACCTGCTTCATGAGCAACTTTTGCACAATCTTCTGCGGCTAATTGAGCTGCATACGGAGTGTTCTTTTTAGAACCTCTAAAGCCCATTTTACCTGCTGAAGACCAAGAGATAACATCTCCTTTTTTGTTTGTTAAAGAAATAATAATATTGTTAAAAGAGGCAGTTACGTGAGCTTCACCAACTGATTCTATAACAACTTTACGTTTTTTTGAACTTGCTTTTGCCATAATTATTAGTATTTAGTAGTTAGTTAATAGTAGTTAGTTATATTAGAATCATCTAAATAACTAAGCTCTAAAAACTAGATACTATCTCTTATTTTTTCTTGTTAGCTACTGTTTTTCTCTTACCTTTTCTTGTACGAGAATTGTTTTTAGTTCTTTGCCCTCTTAAAGGAAGACCAAGTCTATGACGAATTCCTCTTTGACATCCAATATCCATTAAACGTTTAATGCTTATCTGAACTTCTGAACGTAATTCTCCTTCGATAGTAAAAGTACCTACTTGCTCTCTAATTGCTGCAATTTGATCATCAGACCAATCTTGTACTTTAATGCTTTCATCTACTTTTGCGTTTGCTAAAATTTCTTTAGCTCTACTTCTTCCTACACCAAAGATATACGTTAAGGAAATTACACCTCTTTTGTTCTTTGGAATGTCTATACCTGCTATTCTTGCCATTACCCTTGTCTTTGTTTAAATCTAGGATTTTGTTTATTGATTACGTACAATCTGCCTTTTCTGCGTACTATTTTACAGTCTGCACTTCTTTTTTTAATTGATGCTCTAACTTCATCTTTTTAAGTTTATTTAAAAATTTAAAGATTAAAAAAATATTAATCGTTTAATTTTTCAATCATTTAATTCTTTAATATCTATAAGTAATTCTTGCCTTTGATAAATCATACGGACTCATTTCTAATTTTACCTTATCACCAGGTAATAATTTGATATAATGCATACGCATTTTACCAGAAATGTGTGCCGTTACAATATGTCCATTTTCTAATTCTACACGAAACATTGCATTTGACAATGCTTCTGTTATTGAACCGTCTTGTTGAATTGCTGGTTGTTTAGCCATATTATTTTGATTTTCTATTACTAGTACCCGATTTCATTAAACCATCATAATGACTATTTAATAAGTACGAGTTAATTTGTTGTATTGTATCGATAGCAACTCCTACCATAATGATTAATGAAGTTCCTCCAAAAAACATTGCCCAACCTTGTTGTACTCCGAATCTTGTTACAATAGACGGTAGTATAGATATAGCTGCTAAAAATATAGATCCTGGTAAGGTTATTCTAGACAATACACTATCTAATCTATCGGCAGTGTCTTTTCCTGGTCTAATACCTGGTATAAAACCTCCGCTTCTTTTCAATCCGTTTGCCATTTCATCAGTTCTAACAGTAATTGCTGTATAGAAATAACTAAAAATGATGATTAAAAATGCAAACAAAGCGTTATAACTAAATCCGTTATGATCTGTCAAACTACTTAATGCTGGAAATCTTTGTCCTAAAGCTAAAGGTAAAAACATAATTGCTTGTGCAAATATAATAGGCATTACACCCGCTGCATTTAACTTTAAAGGAATATAATCTCTAGACCCTGCTACATTTTGAATATTACCAACTACTGTTCTTCTTGCATATTGTACGGCAACTTTACGTATCGCAGTTACTAAAAGAATTGTAAGTAAAATAACAACAAACCAAACAATAATTTCAATTAAAATCATCATAATCCCTCCTGCTCCTGCATTGGTTGTTTTAGAAACAAATTCTTGAATAAACGCTGCTGGAAAACGAGCCATAATACCTACCGTAATTAATAATGATATCCCATTACCAACTCCTTTGTCTGTAATACGTTCTCCTAACCACATGGCAAAAATTGTACCCGCAGTTAATAGGATGATTGATGAAATCCAAAAAGTTACACCACTTACTAAAAAAGCTTCTGGCGGTAAACCAAAACCCGTTTTAATTGCTGTAATATACGTTGGTGCTTGCACTAATGTAATAGCAATGGTTAACCATCTTGTAATTTGTGTAATTTTTTTACGTCCGCTTTCCCCATCTTTTTGTAATTTTTGTAAATAAGGAATTGCTATTCCCATTAACTGTACTACAATAGATGCAGAAATGTAAGGCATAATACCAAGCGCCATAATTGATGCTCTAGAAAATGCGCCTCCTGTAAATGCATTTAATAATCCTAAAAGTCCATCAGAAGTACCTTCTTTTAATGCTGTTAATTGTAACGGATCTATACCTGGTAATGCTACCTGAGCCATAAATCTGTACACAGCAATTAAACCAATAGTTAAAAGAATTTTGTTTTTTAATTCTTCTATTTTCCAGATGTCTTTTAACGTTTTTATAAAATTCATTTTATTTCTTATAAAGTAACCGCTTCTCCTCCAGCAGCTTCGATAGCCGCTTTTGCAGTTGCAGTAAATTTATGAACAGTAATATTTAATTTAGCTTTTAATTCTCCGCCACCTAATATTTTTACTAAGTCGTTTTTACCAACTAATCTGTTAGCAATTAAAATTTCTAAATTAACTGTATCTTTAATTCTCCCGTTATCTACTAATTCTTGTAGTTTGTCTAAATTGATACCTGCATATTCCTTACGGTTTATGTTAGTAAAACCAAATTTAGGCACACGTCTTTGAAGTGGCATTTGCCCTCCTTCAAATCCTATTTTTCTAGAATAACCAGAACGAGATTTTTGTCCTTTATGTCCTCTGGTAGCGGTTCCACCTTTACCAGATCCTTCACCTCTTGCAATTCTTTTTCTACTTTTAGTAGAACCTTCTGCTGGTGTTAAGTTATGTAAATTCATTTTAAAAATATCTTATTTTAATTTCTCTACAGAAACTAAATGTTTAACTTTATTTACCATACCAATAATTGTAGGAGTTGCCTCATGCTCTACAGTTTGGTTCATTTTACGTAAACCTAATGCTTCTAAAGTTCTTTTTTGACTTTGAAGGCGACCGATTTTACTTCTTGTTTGTGTAACTTTTATTTTAGTCATCGTTCTTAGATTTATCCGTTAAATACTTTTTCTAAAGAAATCCCTCTTTGTTTTGCAATTGTAACTGCACTACGCATTTGTAATAAAGCATTAAAAGTTGCTTTTACTACATTATGAGGATTTGAAGATCCTTGAGATTTAGATAAACAGTCATGTACTCCAACTGAATCTAATACCGCACGTACAGCACCCCCTGCAATAACTCCAGTACCATGAGAAGCTGGTTTAATAAAAACCTTTGCTCCACCAAATTTACCTTTTTGTTCATG
>CAMZMA010000078.1 GCA_947311815.1 uncultured Flavobacteriaceae bacterium | reverse complement strand
TAATCGGTAGCAAAATCAATTTTAAAAATTAGTTGATTTATTTGATAATATTTAGTGGATTCAAACTTTTTAGGAATGCTTGCCGTTTTAATTTTCTGTTCGGTAACTTTTGAGTTGTCTTTCAATAAAATTGATACATCTTTTACAAATTCGGTTGCTTTTTTCAGAGGAATTTGTATTTGAGTCACTAAAGAGTTTGCAATATCTTTTTGTTTGTTTCCGTTATTTAGATCTTGTAAAATAGTGGCAACTAATTGTTCTACCACAATGTATTGGTTGTTGTCTTGAAACCAAACAATGGTTTTATTATCAATTTCTTTAAAAAGAATGGTGTTTTTTTTCAAAAAAAATAATTTAGTCGATAAAAATAACAAAACCCTCGATGTTAATCAAGGTTTTTGAAGTTATAAATAGATTATAGTTATTTAAAATCCAGTTCCAGGGTCTTCTGGAGAAGCTGCTTGTGCTTTTTGCGGATTTAAAATCATATACGTTTCTAAAGCCGTTAAGGTTGCATATTTACCGTATTACATTTTCTAACAGTTGATTTACAGTACTTAAAAGTATTAGAAGAAGTTCTTAAATAAAATTGACCTTACAATTCTTTAATTTTTACGCCAAAAAAACGGAGTAAAAAGTATTAAAACGGTAAACAATTCTAACCGCCCAATCAACATTAAAAAAGAACAAAACCATTTTGCTCCTATAGATAAATGGTTAAAATTATCAACAGGACTTACCGTGCCAATTGCAGGCCCTATGTTTCCTAATGAAGAAGCTGCAGCGCCTAATGCCGAAAGAAAATCTAATTCTAAAAAGGTAAGTATTACGGTAGACATGACAAAAATGAGCATGTAAATAACAAAAAAAGATAAAATGTTAAAGATAATATTTTGACTAACTGCCTTACCATCATATCTTACAGGGATAATCGCTTTTGGATGCAATGATTTTTTAAATTCTAACAAGCTATTTTTTATCAATATAATATGCCGTACAATTTTTATACCTCCAGAGGTAGAACCTGCCGAACCTCCTAAAAAAAACAAAGCAAAAAAGATGCCCGTTGCAAAATAACTCCACATCGTAAAATCTGCCGATACAAAACCCGTAGTGGTCACTACCGAAATTACCGAAAATAAAGCGTGTCTTATGGCGCTTTCTACTTTTCCGTACACAAAAGGATGTTCAATGCTGGTTTGTAAATTAGGGTCTTGATTAAAAATGATAACGGTTGCTACAATTGCCGAAATACCTATAATTCCGAAGAAATAATATTTAAATTCTTCGCTCTCAAAAACTTTGTTAACTTTTCCTTTTAAAGCAAAATAGGTGAGTACAAAATTAGTACCTGCAATAAACATAAATAAAATAACAATGTATTGTACCCAAGGCATTCCGTTATAAAAAGCCATACTGCTGTTTTTGGTAGAAAATCCACCAGTACTCATGGTTGCCATGGCGTGGTTAATAGCATCAAACCACGTCATGCCCGCTACTTTTAGTAATAAAAATTCTACCAAAGTAAGTAGTACATAAATATACCAAAGACGTTTTGCAGTGTCGGTAATTCTGGGATGTAATTTATCTGCCGATGGTCCTGGAGCTTCTGCCATAAAGAGTTGCATACCGCCAATTCCTAATAACGGTAAAATAGCGATGGTTAAAACAATGATTCCCATACCACCAATCCAATGTGTGGCACTTCGCCAAAAAAGAATTCCTTTGGGCATCGATTCTATTTCGGTTAAAATAGATGATCCTGTGGTAGAATATCCTGAAATTGTTTCAAAAAAAGCATTGGTTACACTTGGTATGGTGCCTGTAAATAAATACGGTAACATTCCTGTAAAAGACAATATTAACCATCCTAAGGTAACAATTAAATACCCTTCTTTTTTTTGTAAGTTGGTGTTTGAAGGTTTGTTTAGAAAAAAAAGTAATAATCCAATAGCAATGGTTAATAATCCTGCGGATAAAATACCTATTTTTGCTTCTTCTTGATGATATAAACTAAACGGAACTGCCAAAAGCATAAACAAACCATTTAAAGTAGCTGTGATTCCTAAAAAGCGATAAATTATTTTTAAGTTGAGGTTGGTCATTTAGTTTTTATAATAGGCGGTTTTCGGTTATCGGTTGTCAGTTGTTGGTTGTCGAAATATAGTTTGATGTTTTAAATTATATTTCTCATTTCTCATTTCTCATTTCTCATTTCTCACTTTTCACTTCTTATTTCTTACCTCTTTTATTTAAACAAGTCTTCTACTTCAGAAATCGCTTCTGGTAAACAAAATACAATGGCTTTATCTCCTGCTTTTATTTGAAAATCTCCAAAAGACATAAATGCTTTACCGTTTCGTATAATTCCGCCAAAAACAGCTTCTCTTGGGAAACGCAATTCTTTAATTGGTTTTAGAGTTACTTTTGCATTGGTTTTAACTTCAAACTCAAAAACTTCGGCATCAATATTATGTAAATTTGCCAAAGCAAGCACTTCTCCTTTTCTGATATGTCTAAAAATACTACTTGCTGCGAGTAGTTTTTTATTGATAAGTGTATCAATACCAATCGTTTGAGAGATGTTAATATAATCCATGTTTTCTACTAGCGCCACTGTTTTTTTTACGCCTTTAGATTTTGCTACCAAACAAGACATAATGTTGGTTTCAGAATCTCCAGTAACCGCTACAAACGCATCCATTTCTCTAATATGTTCTTCTTCTAAAAGCTCAATATCTCTACCGTCGCCATGAATTACTAACGCATTGTGTAAATCTTCGGCAATGGTAAGTGCTTTTTCCTTGTTTTTTTCAATTAATGTGACATTGTATTTTTCTTTACAAAGGTTTCTAGCAGTTTTGTATCCGATACTACTTCCGCCTAAAATCATCACATTTTTAATTTTTAAATGTGCTGCGCCAATAATGGGATATAGTTTTTCAATACTAGATTGTGGTACAGAAAAATACACCTGATCGTTCATTTTAAAAATAGTATCTCCGCGCGGAATAATTGTTTGCGCAATGCCTTCTCTTTTTATGGCGATGGTGATAAAATCTACCATAGAAAACTTGTTTTTGGCTTCTTTTACAGTTAGATCTAAAATGGGCGATTTATACCCAAGAACAGCACCCATTACATTAAAAAGTCCATTTTCAAAAGTAACAGTATCGTTAAATGAAGATTGATGCAGTAGCATTTTAATCTCTTCTGCAGCTAATTCTTCTGGCGATATCATAAAATCTACCCCAAAATCTTTATAATTAATGGCTTTGTTATTTAAAAACTCAGGATTGTTAATTCTTGCAATGGTTTTTTTTGCTCCTAAGGCTTTTCCTATCACAGCAATTGTAAAATTGGTATTTTGAGATTCGGTTACTGCTAAGAGTAAATCGCAAGTATCAATGCCAATTTCTTGTAATAAAGTTACCGAAGTGGCATCGCCTTTTTTGGTAATTACGTCTAAATGATTGTTAATGTAGTCTAATTTAGCACCATCAAAATCAATCACAAAAGTGTCTTGTGCTTCGTAAGAAAGCAGTTTAGCTAAATGGAAACCTACATCTCCAGACCCAGCTATAATAATTTTCATAAAAATAAGATTCTAAGTTACAAATGTACTATTCTAAGTTGGTTTTGCAAAAAAAGAGTATATTTATTGAGTGGTTGTCGGTTGTCAGTTGTCGGTTGTCGTTCGTTGAGCGTAGTCGAAACGAATTTGAAGTAAGTAGAAAAAAGAGACTATGATAATTTGTTTGTTAGTTTTTAGTGAGTAGTTGTAATCAATCATTGCAAAGGAGATAGCGATGTCAATAATTTATTAAATTGTACAAAAGAATCAATATGAAAAAGTTAACTATTAAATCTTGGGCATTAGATGATAGACCTCGCGAAAAATTACTCTCTAAAGGTAAAAGCGTGTTGTCTGATGCAGAACTCATTGCTATACTTATCGGTTCTGGAAATAGAGAAGAAAGTGCTGTTGCATTGTCTAAAAAAATCCTGCAATCGGTTGCAAATAATCTAAATCAATTAGCAAAATTATCAGTACAAGAATTGATGCAGTTTAAGGGAATTGGAGAAGCCAAAGCGATTAGCATAATTACCGCATTAGAATTAGGCAAAAGAAGACAGTTTGAAATGGGAGTTACACATCCAAAGATAGCTTCTAGCAACGATGTTTTTAAATTGATGGTTCCTTTAATTGGCGATTTACAGCACGAAGAATTTTGGGTTGTGTATTTAAATAATGCGAACAAAATTTTGGCAAAAAACCAAGCAAGTAAAGGTGGCTTAACCGCTACTATTGTAGATGTGCGTTTGCTTTTTAAAAAAGCATTAGAACTAGCTGCAACAGGTGTTATTGTGTGTCATAATCATCCGTCAGGAAAATTAGTGCCTAGTAAAGCAGATATCGATTTAACCAAAAAAATTAAAGAAGCAGGAAAAACTTTAGATATTAAACTCTTAGACCATTTAATTATTACCGAAAAAGTGTATTTTAGCTTTGCAGATGAAGGGATGATTAGTGAATAGTTGTTAGTGAATAGTTGTTAGAAGTGTGGTCATTGAGCGTGGTCGAAATGAACGCTTGTGAAAATCTGGTTTTGTAGGTATTAGTGAATAGTTGTTAGAAGTGCGGTCATTGAGCGTAGTCGAAATGAACGCTTGTGGCAATTTGTTAGTTGGTTATTAATAATAAAAAATATTTTTTTTGATATTAGTTTATACACATAAAATAACACCGAGAGTTCGGTATATATTTAAGCATATTTTTACACGAATTTTACAAATCCCTGTTGATTTTACATCAACTATCGAAAAATTTGTGGCTCATAATGGTATGAAAATGACCTATAGTAAAGCGCCGTTAGGAAATGAATTTTTTGTAAAAAGTAGTAACTTACTGTTTGAACAAGGTGCAAATGATATCGATATTACCGTTCAAAAATGGGAAGAAACACCCTGTTTTTTTTCGGCAGGAACAAAATCTACTATTCCGTTTGATATTTTTGCCGCTAGTTTCTATTTAATAACAAGATATGAAGAATATTTACCACATGTAAAAGATGTTCATGGGCGTTTTACTGCCGAACAAAGTATTGCTTTTAAACATCAATTTATAGAGAAACCTGTGGTAGATATTTGGGCGTTAAAATTACTGGAAATTGTAAAAGAAAAATACCCAGATTATCAAACTTCTTCTAGAAAATACGCTTACATTTCTACCATTGATGTTGATAATGCATTTGCGTATAAACACAAAAATTTATTACGAACTTTTGGTGGGCTTTTAAAAGATTTTTCTAAATTTAAAGTCTTTGATATTTGGAATCGGTTTGCGGTTCTTGTCAATCTTAAAAAAGATCCTTTTTTTACCTTTGATAAAATCATCAGTTTAAAAAAAGAACAAGCTGTAAGAACTATTTTTTTCTTTTTAGTAGCCGATTATACTACGTTTGATACGAATGTTTCTGCTGCCAAATCTAAATTTAGATTACTTATAAAAGATATGGTAGATTATGCTCGTGTGGGTTTGCATCCGTCTTATTTTACCATGAAAGACAGTGCGTTATTAAAAAAAGAAAAAGAACGATTAGAGAATATTACCAATATGCCAATTAAACGTTCTAGACAGCATTATTTGCGATTTAATTTGCCAGAAACCTATCAGCATTTAATAGATTTAGAAATAGAAGAAGATTATTCTATGGGATATGCAAGTACGGTTGGCTTTAGAGCAAGCACTTCGATTCCTTTTTATTTTTACGATTTAGATTTTGAAATTCAGACTCCGTTAAAAATATTTCCGTTTGCGTTGATGGATACAACTTTGAATGATTATATGAAATTAACGCCAAAACAATCTTTAGGAAGAATTAGAGATTTAAAAAACGAAGTAAAAGCCGTAAATGGTACATTTATTACCTTGTTTCATAATGAAAGTTTAAGCGGTTATTTGCGATGGAATGGTTGGAGTAGAGTTTATGAAACGATGTTAAAAATATGTAAATCTACCGATGATTAACTACCTAAAAAGATCTCAAATAGATTTGAAAAAATACGATGCTTGTATTGAAAAATCTAAGCAAAGTAGGGTATATGCCTATTCTTGGTATTTAGATATTGTGGCAGATAATTGGGGTGTTTTAGTGCAAAATGATTATGAAATTGTAATGCCATTACCATGGCGGACAAAATATTTTATTCCGTATATATATGTTCCTTATTTTATTCAACAATTAGGATTGTTTTCTAAAAAAGAAACCTCAGAAGAGGATATGCTACTTTTTTTAGATAAAATTCCTAAAATTTTTCTAAAAAGAACACTTTCATTAAATTCAGAAAATAACGTTAAGAATACAAAACACGAGGTAAGAATGAATTATATTTTGCCATTAATTTGTTGTAATAATTCATTTATTAAAAATTTTTCTAAAGGCAGAAAACATGCAATTTCTGTAGCCCAAAAAAATAAATTAATACTTACTGAAATATGTCATATAGAAGATTTAATTGATATTTCTAAAAAATATTATTCGTTTTTTCCTTTTTCAAAAAAAGAATACTACACCTTAGATAAGTTAACAGAAACACTAAAAAACAAAGAAAAAGGATTTGTAAAAATAGTAAAATCAATAGATGATGAAATTTTAGGAGGTGCCATTTTTTTAAAAGATAACAATAGAATTACGTATTTATTTGCAGTTTACACTAACGAAGGAAAAAAACTACAAGCTCCTAGTTTTTTAATCCATGAAATGATAAAAAAATATAGCGATTCTAATTTAATTTTTGATTTTGAAGGTTCTATGATACCGAGTATTGCCTCGTTTTTTAAGAGTTTTGGCGCAGTAAAAGAACCTTATTTTTCGTTAAAAAATGATACTACAATTTTTTGATTTTCGCTGTTATTTCAAATTTATGTATAGGTTTTAAAGGGTAATTTAAAAGTTTACTTTGTGTTTTTTGAGGAAGATAAATAGCACAAAGTGTATTAGAAACATGGTATAAATTATCTTTGTAATTATGTGGTATTCCGTCTAAGATGCCAGCTAAAACTTCGTATCTGATGTTTTCTGGGTCATATGCATAATCATGCCAAACAACTATAGAATTTTCGTGTATTAAATGCTGAAAAATTTTTTGAGTGTCATTTTTTACAAAATCATATTCATGGCTTCCATCAATAAAAATAACATCAAATTTTTTGTGTAAACCCGCAAAATCAAATGTTAGTGAGTTGCCAAATAAATGCGTAATATTTTCTTTTTCTTTGGAATAGAAACCGTGTAAATCGGCATATTTTTTGGGCATTCCTAAGGCTTCTATTTCTTTTTTAGATAAGTTTAGTGTAAAACATTCTTTGGCAACTTCGGCTACATTAACCACGCTTTCTCCTCTCCAAGTGCCAATTTCAAAATAAGAACAATTTTTTGTTTGTTTACAGAGCGATTTTAGCAACATAATATCAGTAGGTAAAGATCCGCCACCTAAGAAAGAAAAAGTAGAGAGAGTTTCGTTAAAATTAGGGATAATATCATCTATAGAAACCGTTGGTAGTTGTGTTTTGTTTGGATGTTTTTTTTGTAAATATTGTTTTTTAGCAATAGAACTATTTAAGATCAAATTAATAAGACTAGGGGTTTTAAAAAGCAGATAAACACCTTTAAAAATTTTTTGAAATTTAGTCATTTTGCAACATTTTTTTATAAAGAAAAAGAAACCAAATATATGAAAAGATACCTGTAAACCACATTAAAAAGGCTGAGGTAATTGCAGCGCCTTTTATGCCGTAAATAGGGATTAAATAATAATTACTCACTACATTTAAGCAAAGAGCAATGACAACAATATAATAGTTTATTTCAATTTTTCCGATAGAAGAGAGTAGGTTTCCGAATAATCCTCTAAAAATTAAAATACCACAAACACCAAATACTAAAATTAAAAAACTATCAGCATATTGTGTGTAATTTGAATTGAATATTGCTAAAGTTTCTTCGGCAAAGAGATAAAAAAATCCACAAAAAGCAATCGCTATCAAACTAAAAAAGAGCATGTAACTTTTTATGTAGTTAAAAATGTAGTTTTTGTCTGTAATTTTTTCAGTAAAAGAGACGTAATCCGTAGCAATAAAAGCCTGAGGTAAAAATAAAATACTTGCAGGAATTAAAGACACATATTTATATACCGTTATTAATTCGGGGTCTTTTAATAAATAACCGACTAATAAAATATCTATAATTACTAAAGATTGTGGTGCTACACTTGCCAAACTTCCTAAAAAACAATACCGCCAAAATGAGTAGTCTATAATTGATAATTTGGTGTTGTTTTTATAATTTACCTTTAAATTTTTAAGAAAAAATAAGGAAGAAAGAGGAGCGATTATTAAAGCGATAGCGTATCCTGTTTCTTTAAAAAAATAGCTTAATAAAAAAACTGTAACTATTAATGTAACGCTAAAAGCAACGTCTATAAAAGCAAATGTTTTATTATTATGTTGTAATCTATATTGAATTTTAATAATTTGAAAAAAATAATTTGTAATAATGGCTAAGGATAAAATACTTAGGTAGAAATAGGTTTTTTCAAACTCAAAAGGGATAAAATAACCGATAATAAGAACCAATAGTAATAGTAAAACAGAGAGTAAAATGCCTTTTTTTAAGACAAACACAAAAAGGATGTTTTTATCGGCCTCATCTTTTAAAAGAGCGCCATAACGTAATAATCCTTGGTGTAAACCAAAACCACCAAAAGGGATTAAAAACTGAACAATGCTAAAGGCAAATAAAACGACTCCTAAAGTTTTGTCTGATAGTAATTGTAAAGCAATCCAAGAAGCCAAAAAAGACAAAACTCTTGCAATTATGGTTGCTGATAATACATAGTTTCCAGACCTGTTTAAAAAACCTTGTATGTAGTTTTTTAATAAATTCAAGATATTTTGTTTAACGTTAAAAAATACAGTTCAGAAAACTGTTTTGCAATGAGCAAATTACTAAAATTAGCTTCAATAAATTGATGCGCTTCTTCGGAGTTAAAAGATGCTTTTTCCTTCATTTTTACAATGTTATTACACAAAGAATTCACATCTCTAAAAGGCGTAATTGTATAATATTTTTTTAGATATGCATTGCAAACAATTCCTGTATCTGTTGTAATTACAGGAACTCCGCACGCAATGGCTTCAATAATGGTAATTCCAAAAGTTTCATAATTACTAAAAGATACAAGCAAATGAGATTGCTGTATATGTGTAACCAGTTCTTTTTGCGAGACATGATTTATAAACTGTATGGTCGCTTTTTTAAATGATAATTTGTTGATGAGTTTTTTATATTTTTTTGAAGAACCTCCTATAAATTTCCATGTGAAATTACCGATTTTTTCTTCCAATTTTTTGGCAACTTGCAACATTCCAGAAATATTTTTATGGCTATCTAACATGCTAGAAATATGAATGATGGTAAAAATAGTTTCTTTTTTTAGAGCAGGTTTAAAAAGATTGGTGTCTATCACATTAAAAATAGGTTTGTAATTTCCTTTTAAACCGAATTGCACCATATTGTTTTCTAAAAAATCACTAACTGGGCAAACAAATGAAGCGTTTTTAGTAATTGTTTTTGATAAGAATTTTTCTAGAAATCCGATATTTTTGTTTTGAGGAAATAAATAACCTGTCCAATGTTCTGAAATGATAAACGGAATTTTTTGAATCCATTTTAAATGTAAAGCAATCACACCGAAAGGATATATTACGTTAAGATGTACAACATCAATCTTGTTGATAGCAGTTATTAATTTTTTATAAATAGCCAAAAAGCGATAATATTTAACAAACGGATTTTTACTGTGTTTTACATATCCAATACACGTTTTTACACCATTAATTATTTTGATGTCAATGATAGATTTCTCAATATTTTTATCAGAAACAATATGCAAAACCGTTACTTTATGAAGTGCAGAAACCGCTGTTGCATGACGTTGAATAAAATCGCCATTTGTTGGCAATACTTTAGAAGGATACCAACTACATAAAAATAAAATATGAAGTTTCTTTTTCAAAAAAGGAAAGTTTGTTAGTTGTAACAAATATAAAGAGTTAAAAGTATTTTTATTGCACAGATTTTTTTTAATTTCGTTCGATGAATATTAAACATATCTTTTTTGATTTAGATCATACTTTGTGGGATTTTGAAAAAAACTCATCACTTGCGTTTCAGCAAATTTTTGAAGAGCAACAAATAAACCTTTCTGTTGAAGTGTTTTTAGAGGTATATCAGCCCATTAATTTTAACTATTGGAAATTATATAGAGAAGAAAAAACCACCAAAGAAAAACTAAAATATGGTAGATTAAAAGACACTTTTTCTGTTTTAAATATTGATGTTTCTGATGATTTAATCAATGAGATTGCTGATGCATATCTTCAATATCTGCCAAATTACAATCATCTTTTTGAAGGAACTTTTGAATTGTTAGCGTATTTGCAAAAAAAATATGAATTGCACATTATTACCAATGGTTTTGAAAAAGTGCAAACAGCAAAAATAGAAAAATCAGGCTTAAAAAAATATTTTAAACACATCATAACTTCAGAAAGTGTTGGTGTTAAAAAACCAAATCCTAAAGTATTTTATTACGCTTTAAAAGTGGCAAAAGCACAACCAGAAGAGAGTTATATGATAGGAGATAATATAGAGGCAGATATTAAAGGAGCTATAGATTGTAACATAAAAACAATTTACTGTAACTTTGTAAATGAACCTATTTATTATAAAAATGTGATTAGTGTTACCTCTCTTTTAGAAATAAAACAATATATTTAGCCCATAATTCGTTTAAAGACAGAACCTCAAATTTTAATATGAAATTATTTAAAAAAACACCCATACTCTTATTATTTGTAATGATATTTTCTTGTGCTGAAAATTTAGATTTTAATCAAATAGATGATTTAACTTTAAATCCAGTGTATGAAACATCGTTAATTTATTTTACGGTAGAACAAACCGATTTTATTGAAAATGGGGTAGAAATTACAGATGTTAGCGATGTAACAAGGTTTACCGCTTTTGAATCAGGAGGTTTTAGAGATAATCTTGAAAAAACAGAAGTAGATTTTAAAATAAACAATAAATTTAATAGAGCATTTCAAATTGTTTTTGCTTTTTTAGATGAAAATAATAATGAAGTTTATGTATTTAATACTTTAAATATTACAGAAAATCAACATGATTTTACACAAACCCAAAGTATAATTGTTGACGATAATCCGTTATTAAAATCTTCAAGAAGAATGAAAGTAAGTATTCATTTATTACCATCTATGAATCCAAT
>CAMZMA010000077.1 GCA_947311815.1 uncultured Flavobacteriaceae bacterium | reverse complement strand
CCTACGCGTAACCAATCCTTTTTTAACAGGCCAAGGTAATTTACCTTTATTTTGTTCAAATTTTGCCGCCAATACTTTTGCTTCTGAAGACAAAATAAATCCTTTCGATTTTTTTACTCCTTTTTTACGTTTTCTGTTAGACCTCGCAATGGCTTCTCTAATTAACTTGTCTATTTTAGCAGTAACTTTTCGTTCTTCTTTTATCTTTTTTTGAAGTTCTTTTTTGTATTTCTTCTCTTTCTTTTTAATAGTTGTTATCAAAGATAACTGTTCTTTTTTATCTTTTTCGATACTGTTTTTTTGCTCTTTTTCTGATAGTATTAAAGTGTCTTTTGTTTGTTTTTGTAATAAAAGAGACGCATTTAGCTTTTTCACAGTCGCTGTCTGTTTTACAATTTGCTCTCCTTGTTGTTTTCTAAAAGAAGTATATTGTTTCATATACTGCACTCTTTTATACGCCTGAAAAAAGTTTTTTGACGACAATAAAAACATCGTTCTGCTTTGTTGCGATTTACTTTTATACGATTTGTAAATCATGGCAGCATAATCTGCTTTTAAAGTTGCTAATTTTTTGTTTAGGTTTTTTATTTTGGTTGCGTTTACATCAATTTCTTTTGATAATAATTCCGCTTCTTTATTTATGGTTGCTATTAATTTTGAACGAATTTCAATTTTTTGATTGATGTCTTTCAAATCATGTAACGCATTTTTTTCTTTCTTTTTTGTGTCATAAAGCAGTTTTTTTACCTTTTTCATTTCGGTTTTCAGCTTTCTTCGTTGTGTTTCTAATTGTTTACGCGTTTGTCCTATTGATGAAAAACTCATCAATAAAAACAATAAAAACAATGTAGCTGATTTTTGCATGTTAGCTTATAACGTTATTTTTTTATAACTACTAGGAACACGATAAGATGTGTTTATTTCAGTATCAAACACCACAGATTTTAAAGAGAAATCTATTTTTGTGAGTGCATTTTTTTGATGTACTCTAATATGAATATCTTCTGGATAGACCTCTTTATCAATTACTTTATATCTTGGATATAAAATATCTAACTGCAACTCTTTCTCTGTATTTACAACTGATTGTTTGTCTAATTTAAAATGAGACGGATTTACAAAAAAGAAAACATCAAACAATGCTGATTGTACTTTTGGTGATAATACATGTGCATTGTCTTTAATTTCTACTACTTGTTTTTCTTTTTTTAAATCTAAAATAGCTTGTCCTAAAAACAAATTTTGCAACTGTTCAAAATTAATTTCTACACCCAATAATTGTTGAATCATAGAAAAATCTCCTTCAAAATAATTCTTTTTTACAGATGAATAATAACGAACAGAAGTTGGCGTAATTTTAGCTTTAAATAGGGTAATTAACTTTGTTCCTTTTAGCCAAATAACTTCGTCTTTTTTTATTTTCATCCGAACAGAAAATCCTAATCCTGTTTTTTTATCTTGATAATGAACTTTAAATTTTGCATCAATCGTTTCTCTCTCAAAATGAACTGCTAAATGTTTTCTAATTATTTTTTTTGAGGACATTTTTTTTGCAGTTTTAGAAGCGTCAATAACATTTTTTGTTGGTTTACAAGCAGAAAGTACAACAATAAACAATAGCACAATTTGTGTTTTAAATTTCATTTTTTTGCTGTTTTTACAATTACTTTTTTAACTGTTTTGCTTTTGTTTTGTATTTATTTGCTTCTTTTGTCTTTCCTAAACCATTGTAAGAAATAACCATCTCTAAATAAAACTGTGCTTCTATATTTTTATTGTCAATGACAAAATCGATGCCATTTTGCAAGGTTTCTAATCCTTTTTCAAATTGTTTTTTTGTATTTAACGCTTTTCCGTTCATTAAATACACTAAAGGTTGTGCAGGAAAAAGCGACAAACCAATATTGCTGTATTTTAATAAAAATTCAGGATGACTTTGTAACGATTTTTGTAACAATTTTTCTAAAACAGCAAAAGATTTATTCTTGTCAAATTCTTTTTCTAAGCTAGCAAAATCATCAGATTTTTTTTGAGGCTTATCATCTTTTTTCTGGTTTGTAATTACCTCAAAATTCTTTTTAATTCTACGGAATCTTGCAGACAACAATCCTTTATTTTCCATTTGTTGAAGCGTTTTTTTAGCCGCAACAATATTGTTGTCTTGTAAATATAAAATAACTAATTGCCCTATTTTTTTCGGATGCTTTTCTAAAATTTTTTGTTGTACAGTAATCGCCTCTTTAAAATTGCGTTCCTTTTTATACACCAACACTAAATGTTCTAAAATCCAGTTATTTTCAGGACTAATTTGTAATGCCTGTTTTGCATAAATACCCGCTTCAAAAGTTTTGTTTAAGAAGTAATAATTTTTTGACAACTCAAACAAAACAGCTTCGTTTTTAGGAATTATCTGATTGCATTCTTCTAAATTTTCAATCGCTTTTTTATAATGATTGATTGCCTTTTCTGACAATGCTTTAAAAAAATACTCTTGAAATTTGATGTTATTTTTCTCATCAACAGTAGTTGTATGAACAATACTATCTTGCGAAAAAGACAAAAAAGGATGGTAAAACAATCCTAAAAGAACACTAAAAACAATCTTTTTTTGCATGAAGCTATTTTCTTATAAAGTTAGGTTAATTCTGTATAATCACCAATACTTACAGAAGTGTATTTTCCGTTGTATTTGGCATGATTACCAATCATTGCATTGTCTAAATTGGCATTAGAAATTTGCACATTGCTTTGAATTAATGAGTTTTTAATCGTTGTGTTTTCTACCAAACTATTTGCTCCAATCGACACATTGGGCCCTAACGTGGTGTTTTTTAACACTACATTTTTACCCACAAAACACGGTTGAATTATTTCTGAATTTTCTAATACAACATCATCAGACACTAAATTATTTCCTGCTGCTTGTTCAAATCCTAATACTTGTGTATTGGTGTCTACCGTTGGATCTTTTTTACCGCAATCCATCCACGCATCTACTTTTCCTGGTAAAAATTTTGCTCCTTGTTGCTTTAAACTTTCTAGCACTTCGGTTAATTGAAATTCTCCACTAGGTCTAATATCGTTATCAATTAAATAATTAATTTCTTCTAGTAATTTATCGCCATCTTTAAAATAATAAATACCAATTATTGCTAAATCTGACACAAATTCTTTCGGTTTTTCAACAAAATCAGTAATAAAACCATCTTTTAATTTTACCACTCCAAAAGCACTTGGATCATCAACTTGTTTTACCCAAATTGCACCGTCGGCATTAGCATCTAACGTAAAATCTGCTTTAAACAAGGTGTCGACAAACGCTACAACACAAGGGCCTGATAAAGAGTTTTTTGCACAATGTATGGCATGCGCTGTTCCTAAAGCTTCTTCTTGCACATAAACAGATCCTTTTGCGCCTAATTCTTTTGCAATTGCCAATAATTTTTCTGAAGTATCTGCTGGAAATCCTTTTGATGAAGGGCCAATTATAAATGCAATTTCTTCAATTTTTTGATTTACAACTGCTGTAATATCTTCTACCAAACGCTGTACAATTGGTTTCCCTGCTATAACTGTTAATGGTTTTGGTATCGTTAACGTATGTGGTCTTAATCGAGACCCGATACCTGCCATTGGTACTATAATTCTCATGTTTTATCTCTTTTTTTAACGATGCAATATACTATTAATTGAGGTATTGAAAAAGAGATACATTTTTAATAATCTGAGTTCCTCCTAAGAAAAGCAAAAAAAATAACACAACAAACTCTTTATCAGAATGATTACCGTTTTTAATTTATGTAAATTCATTTTTTGAACAAAATTCATGCCTTTTTCGAGAAAAAACCACTAAATACATAATCTGCATCACTACAATTTTTACAAGAACTCGTTCTTGTAAAAATTATCTCATGTATTTATTGAATTTAAGGTTCGATTCTTATATAAAATTCAGGTTAATACTAAAAATTTATTTTTATATTTTCATTTTATTTTTTACATTTACAAAAAAATTTAACAAAAAATTAAGAATTTTATTAAACATTCTTTAAAAAATTTTAATAAAAATATTTTTTTTAAATTATTTACTAATCTTTAACCCCCTTTTTCAAAATGAAACACAAGTATTTTAAAAATTTAATGTTGTGTTGTTTTTTTATTTTTGGTGTACTTACAATGAATGCACAAAATGGTATTAAAACAAAAAACATAAAATTTAACAAGTCGCACTCAATTCATGAGGCAAAACAATTAATCAAAAAATCGCTAAACTTATCTACAGATGATGATTTAGTTAAAGTAAAAACCGTAAGAGATAAATTAGGATTTTCTCATCAAAAATTTCAACAATATTTCAAAGGAGTAAAAGTTGAATTTGGAACTTATAAAGTTCATGCAAAAAATGGAATTATTAGATCGATGAGTGGTGAATTGTTTTCTGCTGGAAAACTAAATATTTCTCCTTCTATCTCTAAACAATCCGCTTTTAACAAAGTTCTTTCACATGTAGGAGCAAAAAAATATATGTGGCAAAACCCTCAAGAAGCTACTTTTATGGGCTACAATAAACCTCAAGGAGAGTTAGTAATTCTTCCTGTTATAAAAGGAGTTACAGAAACAAGTAGGTTGGCCTATAAATTTGACATATATGCTAAAGCTCCTTTATATAGAGCTGATGTATATATAGACGCGCATACAGGGAAAATTTTATTTGAAAATAATAAAATTCATCTTGCAGACACCCCAGCAACAGGAACAAGTTTATACAATGGCACCGTTTCTTTCACTGCCGATAGTTTTAACGGCTCTTATAGATTGCGTCAAACTACTGATGGAAATGGAATTCAAACTTTTGATATGAAGAATGGTACAAGCTATACAAACGCTTCTGAAGTAACAAGCAACTCAACAAGCTTTACCAATTCGGCTACTGCAGTGCAAGCACATTGGGGTGCAGAAAAAACACACAAATATTATTTACAAACTCATAATAGAAATTCATTTGATAATAATGGAGGAATCATTAAATCATATGTAAGTTATTCAACCAATTATGTAAATGCTTACTGGAATGGTAGTGTAATGACCTATGGTGATGGTGATGGTGTAACTTATGGTCCTTTAGTATCATTAGACATTGTAGGGCACGAAATTACACATGGTGTTACTGAACGCTCTGCTAACTTAGTGTATAGTAATGAATCTGGTGCGTTAAATGAATCTTTTTCTGATATTTTTGGAGAATCTATTGAAGCGTTTGCCCAAGCAAGTAATGATTGGTTAATGGGAGAACAAATTGGAGTAGGTGGTTCTGGCGGCGCATTACGCTCTATGAGTAACCCTAATGCCTTTGGAGACCCTGACACTTACCAAGGAACAAACTGGGCTACAGGAACTGCCGATAATGGTGGAGTACATACAAACTCAGGAGTTCAAAACTTTTGGTATTACATCCTTTCTGTAGGAAAATCAGGAACTAATGATAATGGAAATGCTTATACTGTTAATGGTATTGGAATGACTAAAGCTAGTAAAATTGCTTATAGAAACTTAACTGTTTACTTAAGTGCTAATTCTACTTATACTGATGCAAGAACAGGGGCAATTCAAGCTGCTGTTGATTTATATGGAGCAGGTTCTGCTGAAGAAATTGCAACTACAAACGCTTGGTATGCTGTAGGTGTTGGAGCTGAATATGTGCAAACATGTGCTTTAGGTACTCCTACTAATTTAGCATCTTCTGCTATTGGCAATAACGGATTTACACTAACTTGGAATGCTGTTACTGGTGCTGGTTCTTATACCGTTACGGTAGGAGGAACTACTGCAACAGTTAATGGTACTTCATACACAGCAACTGGATTAAACCAAGGAACTGCTTATGCTTGTTCTGTTGCTGCAAATTGTACTACAGGAGGAAGTGGTACTGTCTCAACATTAAGCGTTACCACAACAGGTAGCGCACCTGTAACCTACTGTGCTTCTAAAAGTACAAATACAAATGATGAATACATCCAAAAAGTACAATTAAATACAATTAACAATACGTCAGGAGCACAATTTTATTCTGACTTTACTGCTATTTCTACATCATTAGACAAAGGAACACAATATACTATAACAGTAACTCCAAAATGGACTGCTACTGTTTGGTCTGAAGGATATTCTGTTTGGATTGACTACAATCACGATGGTGACTTTGCTGATGCTGGAGAACAAGTATTTTCTAAAACTGCCTCAAAAACAACGCCTGTAAGCGGAACATTTACTGTTCCTGCAACAGCAACTAGTGGTAATACTAGAATGCGTGTTTCAATGAAATACAATGCTATTCCAACAGCATGTGAAACTTTTACTTATGGTGAAGTAGAAGATTATACTATCAATATTGTTTCAGCGGTAGCTGACACTACCGCTCCAGTGATTGCATTAAACGGAGCAGCTACTATCAACTTAAATGTTGGAGATACTTATACAGAACAAGGAGCAACAGCTACTGATAATGTAGATGGAAACATTACTGCTAATATTGTAATTTCTGGGACTGTAAATACAGCCATAGCAGGTACATATTCTGTAAATTATAATGTAAATGATGCCGCTGGTAATGCTGCAACGCAAGTAACTAGAACGGTAATTGTTTCAGCGGTTTCAACTAGTGGATGTACAGGTGGTATTGCTTCATTCCCTTATACTGAAAGTTTTGAAAATACTTTAGGAGCATGGACACAAGCTACTGGAGATAATTTTGATTGGACGATACGTTCAGGAGGAACTCCTTCTAGTAATACTGGACCAACCAGTGCAAGTAGCGGAACATATTACGTATACATGGAATCTTCCTCCCCTAATAATCCTTCAAAAAGGGCTATTTTAAACTCTCCTTGTTTTGATTTAAGCGCAGAAACACAAGCAACATTTACTTTTAAATACCATATGTTTGGAGCTACTACAATGGGAAGCTTAGCTTTAGAAGCTAGTACAGATAATGGAACAACTTGGACAAGTGTTTGGAGTAAATCTGGAAATCAAGGAAACTCGTGGTTATCTGCAAGCGTAGATTTAGCTACTTATCTTGGTAGTACTGTTAAATTACGTTTTAATGGAATTACAGGAACTACTTGGCAAGGTGATATGGCAGTGGACAATGTAAGCTTAACAAACGCTGGCGGAGGAACAGGCGGAGGAACTTGTTCTAACATTAATTTATCTATTACTTTTGATAATTACCCTTCAGAAACTAGCTGGAAAATTGTTGATGGTGCAGGTGCTACAGTGTACTCTGGCGGAACATATGGATCTCAAACTGGTGGATCAACCTTAAATATTGCTATTGGATGTTTACCTAACGGATGTTATGATTTTATAATGTTAGATACTTATGGCGATGGAATCTGCTGTACTTACGGAAACGGTTCTTACACCCTAACCAATTCAACCACAGGAGCTACATTAGCATCTGGCGGTTCATTTACAAGTTCAAACACTACTAATTTCTGTTTAACAACTGCTGTAGCTGCAGGATTTGGAGCTAATATTAATACTTCAGAATCTGATAATGTATTTAGAGTTGGTTTATTTCCAAACCCTGTTACGGGAAAAATACTAAATGTTAGAACAACTATGGATAATATTACTTATACAATTACAAATATGATTGGCCAGCGTGTTGCTCGCGGTATGGTTATCAATAACGTAATTGATGTAAACACACTAAAAAAAGGAGTTTACATGATAGAATTATCTAACTCAAAAGAAGTAATTACTAAAAAATTCGTTAAAAAATAATTCCTTTAAAAAATTTTAACAAATTTAAAAAACCCTGAGCAATCAATTTCTCAGGGTTTTTTTTAGTTACTTTGCACTACATTAAAAACACTATCTGTGAATTACTTATCTGTAGAAAATATTGCTAAATCTTATGGAGAACGCGTCTTATTTAAAGACATTTCTTTCGGAATTAACAAAGACCAAAAAATTGCTTTTGTTGCCAAAAACGGAAGCGGAAAAACATCAATCCTTAATATTATTGCAGGTTTAGATACGCCAGATACTGGGCAAATCATCAGCAGAAAAGGTATTCAAATTGCGTATTTAGCTCAAAATAATGAGTTGAATCCTGATTTAACTATCGAAGAAACTATTTTATCTACAGAAAGTAAAATTTTACCAATTGTTGCTCAATATGAAAAAGCCTTAGAAAATCCTGATGATGCTGAAGCCTACCAAAAAGCTTTTGAATTGATGGAACAGCACAATGCTTGGGATTTTGAAACGCAGTACAAACAGATTTTATCGAAATTAAAATTAATTGACATTTCTAAAAAAGTAGGTATGCTTTCGGGCGGACAAAAAAAACGTTTGTCGCTCGCTATTATTTTAATCAACAAACCCGATTTATTAATTCTTGATGAGCCTACAAATCATTTAGATTTAGAAATGATTGAATGGCTAGAAGCCTTTTTTAAGAAAGAAAAAATAACCTTATTTATGGTAACGCATGATCGGTATTTTTTAGAGCGCGTTTGTAATGAAATTGTTGAGTTAGACAATGGTAAATTATACAAATACAAAGGCAATTACTCTTATTATCTGCAAAATAAAGAAGAGCGTTTGGCCTTAGAGCAAACCAATACTGATAAAGCCAAAAATCTCTTTAAAAAAGAGTTAGATTGGATGCGCAGGCAACCCAAAGCACGTACCACAAAATCGAAATCTAGGATTGATGACTTTTACGAAATCAAAGAAAAAGCACACAAACGAAGAAACGAGCACACCGTACAATTAGAGATAAACATGGAGCGTTTGGGAAGTAAAATTTTAGAGCTTCATAAGGTAAAAAAAGCGTTTAATGATACCGTGATTTTAGACGGATTTGAATACGTTTTCAAACGTGGCGAACGCATTGGTATTATTGGTAAAAACGGCACAGGAAAATCGTCTTTTTTAAACATTATTACTCAAAAAGAACCTGTTGATGGTGGTAAAGTAATTCTTGGTGAAACCGTAAAATTTGGGTACTACACTCAAAAAGGAATTGTGATTAAAGAAGGACAAAAAGTAATTGAAGTGATTAAAGAATTTGGCGAGTACATACCGCTTACCAAAGGACGAAAGATTTCTGCTTCTCAATTATTAGAACGCTTTTTATTTGACAGAAAAAAACAATATGATTTTGTCGAAAAACTAAGTGGCGGCGAGCAAAAACGATTGTATTTATGTGCGGTGTTAATTCAGAATCCTAATTTTTTAATTTTAGATGAACCTACCAACGATTTGGATGTAATTACACTAAATGTATTAGAAAATTTCTTGTTAGATTTTCCTGGAAATTTATTAGTAGTTTCTCACGATCGCTATTTTATGGATAAAATTGTAGATGAATTATTTGTGTTTAGAGGCGCAGGAAAAATAGAAGTTTTTCCTGGAAATTATTCCGATTTTAGAGCTTACGAAGATTCTAAACCCAAAGAAATAACCGAAAAAACAAACAAAGACACTCGTATAAAAACCACGCAAAAAGGAAAACTTACCTTTGATGAAAATAGAGAATTTGGCAAACTAGAAGCAGATATTGAACGCTTACAAAAAAGAAAAACAGCAATTGAAAAAGGGTTTTTAGACGTTTCTTTTGCTCCTGATGAAATTACCGAAAAATCAGAAGAATTACAGCAAATTATTGCCGATTTAGGAGAAAAAGAAGAGCGTTGGTTAGATCTTTCTATGAAGTTGGAGTAAAAGAAAAACCTTTATACTCTCACAATATTTTTCTCCTCTAAAACAGGCTGATTGTTAAAACGCAGCAACAATTGCGCAACTGCAATAGTGTCTTTTTCGCAATAATGCACAATGCGTTGTAGGTTCTTTTCTTTGTAATACACATGAGCAACTTCGCTGCCATCAATATCATCTTTTGGAGATGGAATTCCTAAAATAGACGTTAATAATTTAAGCGATGTATAATGTTTATAGTCGCCAAATTTCCAGAGTTCTAAAGTGTCTAAATGTGGTACTTCCCACGGTTTTTTACCAAATAAATTTAGTTTTTGTGGCAAATCAATTCGGTGGATAATCATTCTGCGAGCAATAAAAGGAAAATCGAATTCCTTCCCATTATGAGCACACAATAATTGATTTCTTTTTTTAAAATGAGTGTCTAATAATTCTTTAAACTCTAGTAACAAAACTCGCTCATCATCATTAAAAAAAGAACGAACACGCAACTGATTTACACCTTCTTTTTCTACAAAATACGCCACCGAAATACAGATAATTTTTCCGAATTCTGCCCAAATACCTGCTCGTTCATAAAATTTTTGAGGTGTAAACTCTTCTTTACGTTGGTATTTGGTTTTTTGTGCGTACAAGGTTTGTTTTTCTTCAGATAAATCTAAAAAAGAGGCTTCTTCTGGCACGGTTTCGATGTCTAAAAATAAGACGTTTTTAAAAGCAATTTTATTCATCTCTATTTTTCTTTAATGAGTACATAGGTATTTATATTTTGCAAAGTGTTAGTATTGATAAAACTCAAATTTGTAAAAACAAACTTTACCTTTAGTTTTTCAAACTCTTTACTAAGTGTCATTCTTTCTTTAGACACAACATTTTCTGACGAATTTCTTAAGCTTTCTACAAAATTAGTGAGCGGAACTTGATAGTTTATACTGTCTTTATTAATGTTCATCGTCATGTCTTTAAAAGTAAAAATCCACCCATTAATTTTATTATTTTTACTCCGGTTATTTATAAAGATGCGTTTCAAATAATCATATCCTTCTATGTGGATTTCAAATTGGTTTTCGTTTTCAATATAAAAAAATTTTCTTTTTCCTAAAACAGCTTCAATATCATCACTTTTTAAAACTTCAAAATGCAAACTATCCGAAATCTTCCGTTGTAAATCCCAATAAGAATTGGTGTCAAATTCATCAACAGGATTATAGCCCAAAGTAGTACTTAGTTTATCTATTTCATTTTTTTCGCCAAAATATCTGATGATAGAATTAAATTGTTGCTTTTCTTTAAATGTAATGGTAAAATCTTTAGATTTCATGGTAGCAAACAAGTTTTCGAATCGGTGCAATTGACTTTTAGAGGATACTGAAAACGCACCCCAAAAACCAAAAGAGACTAACAACGTTATCAAACTTAATGAGAGCGGAATTACTCTTATTTGCTTGTTTTTACTGAATAAAATGTAGCCTGTAATTCCTAAAATCCAACATGCTAGCACTAATACAAAATAACGATTTTCGGTAAATCCATATTCAATAATTCGTCTAAAAATAGCTACAAAAAGCAACACAATTAATGGCAAAAGCAATCTGTAAAACCACGGATAAAACTTTTTAATTGCACGAGAATCAATTGTTTTTTGAACAGGATTTATCAATATTTGAATAACAA
Organism: uncultured Flavobacteriaceae bacterium; assembly: GCA_947311815.1. Classification (GTDB taxonomy): domain Bacteria; phylum Bacteroidota; class Bacteroidia; order Flavobacteriales; family Flavobacteriaceae; genus Polaribacter. The sequence goes on along the minus strand of CAMZMA010000077.1, from coordinate 9,295 downwards.
ATCCTAAGAAAGACAACGCAATGACCAAATACGAAACCCATCCTTTTGGTAAATCCCATTGCAAGAGAATTTTAAATCCGTAGGCATATAAAATGATGAGGTATAAAATAACCAACGGAATTAAAATATACTTTACAAAAACTTCTAAGGCTTTGTTGTAATCTAGTTTGGTTTTGTCATAAATATTCTTCGGAAAATCAGAAAGATAAATCCATGTATTAACAATACCTACACAAATGACAAAGATTTGAAAATACCGTTTTCCATCAATTTTTACATTGAATAAATTATCGAAAGCTAAAAGAGCCAACGTAATTCCAAGATACAAAATCAATGAAAAAAAAGCGCTTCTTACAATGGCTACAAAGATAGATTTCAAGTAGTTAGAATAGGATTGTTTGTGCCATTTTAGCACAAAAGGAGCTACAAAAACAAACAAATGTCCACCAAAAAGGTATAACAAAAAACGCATCCAATACATGGCATTCTTGATTTCTGTACTTGGTAAATGCCATAAAAAAAGCCCTAATAATAAAATAGGAATTATTATAATCCACTCTTTTAGAGGGTCAAATTGTTCAATAAAAAACCGAGTGGCAATTAACCAACTAACACCGAGTACAAAAGTTAGCAAAATATTTGTTGTAAATGTTTGATTTAACAAATCGTTTTCAATCGCAAACAACATAAATAGTGTGCCAATAATTGCCCAAGACAATGTAATCGAAAAACGCTGAAATGCTGCTTTTCCTTTGGTGGAAAATTCGCCCAAAGATGGAATAAATTTCATAAAAATTGTTTTTTATAAAGATACGGAAAAATGTGAAACCATTATTTTAACAAATTTCCACAGAAAAAGAGTAAATTTGAATCCTTATTAAACTTTCTCATGCTAAAAAAAATTACTTTTTCATTGCTATTTTCATTTCTTAGTTTCGTTGTCTTTTCTCAAAATAATTTAAAAACCAGAAAACAAATAGCGCAACAAATTGTACTGCTAAAAAATGATAACAATAGCATACCATTAATGCATTTAGAAAAAAACACGATTGCTGTTGTTGGCAAAAACGGATTGTTTAATTTTTTTGAAAAAACGCTACAAAAATACACGAATATTAGCCCGTATTATATAGATGATTTGTTTGAAAATTTTATAAAACTAAAAGAGCTTAAAGAATTCGAAACTATCATTTTTCCTATTACAAAAACAGAAGATATTTTTTACCTGCAAGAAATAAAAACGAATAATAAAAGAATCATTGTAGTATTTTCTAAAGAAGTTTTAGCACATCTTTTAAAAAACAAAACAACTTATGATGTATTAATTTTTGCACCTAACTACCAACAAATAGCACAAGAATATACGGCGCAACTTATTTTTGGAGGCATTGAAGCTACAGGAAAATTATCACAAGATTTTTCAAATATGTACACTCAAAATTTCGGATTAAAAACACCTCAAATCCGATTAAAATACACCATTCCTGAAGAAGTTGGGATGAATTCGGCATACATCAACCAAAAAGTAGATGCTATTATGAAAGCAGGAATTAACAATCACGCTTTTCCTGGAGCTCAACTTTTAGTGGCTAAAAGCAACAAGGTTATTTTTCATAAAACGTACGGATTTCATACCTATGACAGCATTACCAAAGTACAAAAAAATGATATTTATGATTTGGCTTCCGTTACCAAAATAACCGCAGCTTTACCTGCACTTATGAAACTTACCGAAGAAAAAAAACTAACATTAGATCAACCTTTTAGCAACTTTTGGAAATCGTGGAGACATAAAAAAGACAAGAAAAACCTAACGTTAAGAGAAATTTTAGCGCATCAAGCAGGTTTAGAACCTTACATTGTTTTTTTAAGTAAAGCAATGAAAAAAGGAAAATTTAAAAGGCGTTTCATCCGAAAGAAACCGAGTAAAAAGTTTTCTTTTAAAGCTTATGACAGCATCTATGTAAACAAACGTTTTCAAAAGAAAATGTACCGAATTATAAAACGTTCTAAAGTATCTGACATTAAAAAATACAGGTATTCTGGATTGAGTTTTCTTATCTATCCAAAGTTAATTTCTGAAATCACCAACATGCCTTATCGCAAATATTTACAAGAAGAATTTTACAAACCTTTGGGCGCAATTACTATGGGTTTTACACCAAAAACCAAAGGATTTCCTAATGATATTGTACCAACAGAAAAAGATACTTTTTTTAGAAAAACCCTAACAAAAGGCTGGGTACATGATGAAAATGCAGCTCTTTTGGGTGGTGTTTCTGGGAACGCTGGTTTGTTTGCTACCGCCAATGATTTGGCTAAATTACAACAAATGTATGTGCAATTTGGTAGTTACGGAGGTAAAGAATATATCAAAAAAGAGGTGTTTAAAGAATTTACGAAAATTCAGTATCCTACAAATAAAAACCGAAGAGGTTTGGGTTTTGATAAACCTAAAATTGGCAACGATACGCTCTCTTTAAACAAAGCTTATCCAGCGCCAGAAGTGAGTGCAACAAGTTTTGGTCATGCAGGTTTTACAGGTACATTTGTTTGGGCAGATCCAGAAAATCAGTTGGTATTTATTTTTCTTTCTAACAGAGTGTACCCTACAAGAAAAAACAGAAATTTGTACACACTAAATATCAGACCTTCTTTGCAACAGGTTTTTTACAAAGCTTTACAAAAACCGAAACATTAACAAAAGGTTAAGGAACATCAGCAAAAATTAAATGATTGTAAAGTAAAGGGTTTCTTGTTTTTTTATTACTATTTTTGAAAATCATTCAGTTACAACACTATGAACAAAAAAGATATTAAAATTTTATTGGTTGATGATGAGCCTGATATATTAGAAATTGTGGGGTACAATTTAAGATCAGAAGGATATCTGATTTATACAGCTTCTAACGGATTAGATGCCATTAAAACAGCTAAAAAAATCATCCCTCATTTGATATTATTAGATATTATGATGCCAGAAATGGACGGAATTGAAGCCTGCGAAAAAATTAGAAAAATACCATCTTTAGAGCACGTAATAATTTCATTTTTATCTGCAAGAGGCGAAGATTACTCACAAGTCGCTGGTTTTGAAGCAGGTGCAGATGATTACATTACTAAACCCATAAAACCAAAAGTATTAACAAGCAAAGTGAAATCTTTACTAAGAAGGTTAAAAAACGAAAACAACACAGCATCTATTACAATAATTGGCAATATTAAAATTGATAGAGATGAATACGTTATTTATAAAGACAATGTAAAAATTACCTTGCCAAGAAAAGAATTTGAACTTTTTTCTTTATTAACATCTAAACCAGGAAAAGTTTTTAAAAGAGAAGTTATTTTAGATACTGTTTGGGGAAATGATGTCGTTGTTGGCGGCAGAACCATTGATGTTCATATCAGAAAATTACGTGAAAAAATTGGTGACGATTATTTTAAAACCGTAAAAGGAGTAGGGTATAAATTTGTAAAAGAACACGACTAGTTTACATGGTTAAACTTAAAAAAACATACGCATACGCACTTATATCTTCGTTGTTTTTAACAATTATTTTTGTTGTAATTTCTCTTGTTTCCTATTATTTATTTTTAGAAAAACTCGGTGTAGCAGCTGTTTTTATTTTTGCTTTTCTCTTTTTTATCATCACCTATTTCATCATTCAATATAGAGCTGAACACTTTATTTACAGACGTTTAAAAAATATTTATGACGAGATTTCTATTTTAGACGTAAATGATTTAAAAAAAGAATCGGTATCAACAGATATCGAAACACTGTCTAAAAGTGTACAAAGTTTTGTTGAAGGAAAACGAATAGAAATACAAAATCTTACCGAAAGAGACTCTTTTAGAAGAGACTTTTTAGGAAATGTTGCCCACGAATTAAAAACACCTCTTTTTACCGTTCAAGGGTATTTATTGACTTTAATTGAAGGTGCTGCAGAAGATAAAGAAATCAGAACCAAATATTTAGGAAGAGCCAACAAAGGTGTTGATAGATTGGTTGCCATTGTAAAAGATTTAGATATGATTGCTAAACTTGAGACAGATGGATTAAAAATTAATTTCGAACATTTTAACATCTTAGAACTCATTCAAAATGTTTTTGATATGTTTGAGATGAAAGCCAAAAAACGAAGAATAGTACTTCGTTTTAATGCTACTTATGAATTCCCCATTTTTGTAAAAGCCGATAAAGAAAAAATAGAACAGGTTTTAATTAATCTTATTGTAAACTCGATTAAATACGGAAAAACAGGAGGTGTAACTACTGTTACTGTTGATAGTTATAACGAAAATAAATTTATAATTCGGATTGCAGATAACGGTGAAGGGATACAACAAGAGCATATTTCTAGACTTTTTGAACGGTTTTACAGAGTAGATCAAAGTAGATCTAGAGAACAAGGAGGCTCTGGTTTAGGACTCTCTATTGTAAAACATATTATTGAAGCACATAACGAAACGATTCTTTTAAAAAGCTCTTTTGGCGAAGGTTCTGAATTTTCATTTACGCTCGAAAAGGCGAAATAAATCGGGATTTACACTTGTTTTTTTTGCTTTTAGCCCTGTAAAACCTTCTACATCTGTTATTTTTTCTAACGTAAAATCTTCTTGATGACAAAAAGGAACAAACTTCTTTTTTGATAAATAATCGGCTAAATATTCTTGTTCGTTTTGATGTTTTGTAGGAATAAAAAACACTTTTTTTTGTAAAATAGCCAAGTCCATAATTGATGAATATCCTGATCTACAAATAATTAATTCAGATTGATTGATGGCAGTTTCTAACTCATCAGACAACATAAAATTATATATTTTGAGTTGCTTTTTTTGAGTGATTTTTTGTTGTTTTTCAATCTTCCCTTGCACTAAAACTACCTTTCCTTTATAGTTTTCAAATTCTGCTTTTAATTTTTGTGCTAACAAGGTTCTTTGTGGTTCTACACCCGATAAAATAATTAAAACATCATTTTTAATTGGTGAATTTTGGTGCTGAAACCTACTTAAAAGTCCGATGTGTTTTTTATGAATACTCTTGTTTTCTACGGATGATAATTTTCCTGAAAAGGTCGAGTGTTCATCATCAGGAATCCAACACTCATCAAATTTTTTGATGATATTTTGATGAATTTTTGAAGTCATAAAAGTACTCCAACCAGACAAAACATTTAGTTGATGTGTGACATAAACCGATGAAACTTTTTTGCTTTTTATACCAAATCGATTATCAGAAATTACGCCAATTACCTCTTTATGACTTGCTACGTACGCTTCAATAATTTGACGTTCTTTTCTTACCGCTTTTAATATTTTTGGCAGTTGTAACATTAAACTCCATTTAATATTTTTAGCGTATGAAATATGATAAGAAGGCAATTCTAAATATGCAACATTAGGGAATTCTTTTTGCAAAAAACGCAAAGCATCACCATCTGAAGCAATGATAGGAGAAAATTTATTTTCTATCAATGCTTTTATGATAGGCACACAACGAGTTGCGTGTCCTAAACCCCAATTTAGTGGCGCGATGATTATTTTTTTCATTTTTTACCTCTAATCATATTCAAAGGAAAGGAAATTTATACTACTTTTTTAGCACATGACAAAAATCAACATTCTTTTAGAATTACTTTATTTTAGTAACCTCACAGGTTTTAAAAACCTGTGAGGTGTAAATAACACGTTATTTTCACGATTTATCTTCTTCTAGAAGTAACAAAATTAGATGTAAGCGTATTGTTTTTCTCAAGATGTGATTCCTCCGCTACGGTCGGAATGACACATTTTACAAATCAAAACCAATATCTTTTCGATAATTCATTTTATCAAAATGAATTTTATCGATGCTTTTATACGATTTTTCTAAGGCTTCATCAATTGTATCGCCAAAAGATGTCACTGCCAAAACTCTACCTCCGTTAGTAACTGTTTTAACATCTTCTAATCGAGTACCCGCGTGATAAACGATTGAATTGGTCACATTTTCTAAACCTGTAATTTCTTTATTTTTTTCGTAATTTTCTGGATAACCTCCTGAAACTAACATGACAGTTGTCGCAAATTTATCTGTTACAGAAAATGATTTTTCTTCTAAATTTTGATTGGCAACACCTAAAAACAACTCCAACAAATCCGATTTAATTCTTGGTAAAACCACCTCGGTTTCTGGATCTCCCATACGTACATTGTACTCTACCACAGACGGATTTCCTTTATCATTCATTAAACCGATAAAAATAAAACCTCGGTAATCAATTCCGTCTTTTTGCAAGCCATTAATTGTTGGTTTTACGACCAATTCTTCTACTTTTTGTAAGAAATCTTCGGTTGCAAAAGGCACTGGAGAAATTGCTCCCATACCGCCAGTATTTAAACCTACATCACCTTCGCCAATGCGTTTGTAATCTTTTGCTGAAGGTAAAATTTTATAATTTTTACCATCTGTTAATACAAAAACCGACAACTCTATTCCTTTTAAAAACTCTTCAATCACTACGGTTGATGAAGCTGCTCCAAATTTTTGATGCGTTAACATTTCGGTAAGTTCTGCTTTTGCTTCTTCTAAAGAATTGAGAATTAACACGCCTTTTCCAGCCGCTAAACCGTCTGCTTTTAAAACAAATGGTGGCTGTAAGGTTTCTAAGAATTTTTTTCCTCCCTCTAAATTTTCTGTGGTGAATGATTGGTATTTGGCAGTCGGAATACCATGTTTTATCATAAATTGTTTCGAGAAATCTTTACTTCCTTCTAACAGTGCGCCATCTTTTTTAGGGCCTATTACAGGAATGTGTTTCAATTGATTATCGGCTAGAAAAAAATCATGAATTCCGTTTACCAACGGAGCTTCTGGCCCTACAATAACCATTTTTATATTGTTTTCTAAAACGATTTGTTTTACCGCTTCAAAATCGGTTGGATTGACAGCGATATTGGTAGCAATTTTTGAGGTTCCTGCGTTACCAGGAGCAACAAAAAGTTGATTTATTTGAGTGCTTTCTGATAATTTTAAGGCAAAAGCATGTTCTCTTCCGCCCGATCCTAAAATTAGAATATTCATAATGTATTGTTGTGTTGTTAAGCGACAAAGATACGGGGTAAAAAGGAAGTTTCAGAAATTATACCCCCCATTTTTTAAAATATTTTATCGCAGAAATTACATGATATTTTAAAAGTTTTACTCTTTTTGAAGAACCTTTTCTATGAATATGCGTAATTTTTTCATCAGGATAATACATAATTTTCTTTTGCGATTGATATACTTTTCTGCAAATATCTGCATCTTCTAAATATAAAAAATAGCGTTCGTCAAATCCGTTTATTTTTTTAAAATCAGCGGTTTTAAAAAGCATAAAACATCCGTGAATAAACTCAGGGAAAAACGATTTTTCTATCTCTCGATTTAGATACGAATGTTTTTTTGTCAACGCTTTTAAAATACCTAATCTGCGTGCTATCATTACTAACGGAGTTGGGTTTTTACGGCATATAATTTGTAAAGAACCATCTGGATACACTACTTTTGGTGTTATCATAGCAACCGTAGATTCTTGTTCTAAAACGGTAATTAAATTCGGAATTACATTCGGGTTAAAAACAACATCTGGATTTAAAATCAAATGATAATCAGCATTTATTTTTGGCAACACAACATTATGAGCTTTCCCAAAACCAAGGTTTTTACGGGTATGAATGTATGTAATTTCTGGATGGATATAGTTATTTCTTAATCTATCAATAGGAGAATTATCGATTAAAAAAAGGTGTTTAGGTAGTTTGGTTGCTAAAAAAGAATCAATAGTGTTTTGAAGCGTTTTTACATCTTCTTGATACAGTACAATGCTTGCTGTTATTTTTAGTTTTTTATCCAATTAATAAGCTTTTTCTTCTCCTTCAAACACATTTAAAACTGTTTGCATTATAATTTTAATATCTAAAAAAAACGACCAATTTTCGATGTAAAAAATATCTAATCGGATGCGGTTTTTAATATCAGAAACCGTTTTTACTTCTCCTCTATAACCACTTACTTGTGCCAACCCTGTAATACCAGGTTTTACTGCGTGTCTTTCAATATAATTATCTACATCTTTTTGATAGGCTAATGAAAAACTTTTTAAATGCGGGCGAGGTCCAACAACACTCATATCGCCTTTTAACACATTAATAAATTGAGGCAATTCATCTAAACTTGTTTTGCGTAAAAACGCTCCTATTTGAGTTACTCTAGTATCATTTTTAGTAGCATGTTTTTGATCTGAAAATGCATTTATCCGCATCGATCTAAACTTATAACACACAAATTGCTCTCCGTTTAAACCTTCTCTTTTTTGTTTGAACAAAACAGATCCTTTCGATTCTAGTTTGATGAATATCCAAATAATGGGTGTTAACCAAGATAATATAAATACGATTACTACTGCTGAAAAAAAGACATCAAAAATTCTTTTGATAACTTTATTTTCAGCAAAATCAAACGGAAGTTTCTTTACATTTAAGACTAAAATAGTGTCGTCATAAAATTCAGTTGCCATTTTTTTACTGTAAAACTCATTGGCATCTGGTATTAATTTTAACACCCTATCATGCTTATTCGAAAATTTTGTAAATGCTTTTATTTGTTCTTTATTTAATTGTGACATACTACAGTATATTTCATCTACTTCATTTTCTAAAATATACGGTATCGCTGCATCTATATTTCCAATACATTTATTATTGTCATCAGAAAAACACCCTAAATATTGGTATCCTAATTCCTTTTTTTTAATGACCAATTCTTTGATTTTTCGAGAAGACTCATCAAACCCGATCATCACTACTTTCCTAAAATTATTTCCTTTTGCTCTGTATTTTTTTAACGCATTAAACGTGATAAATTTAACGATGGTAATAACCGTAAAAACGCTTCCTAATATATAGGCTTGATTCCCTATTATTTTCCCTTCCTCAAACAATGTAAAATAGGTAAAAAAACCTAAAGCAAACAAGCTAAACTGTGTTGCTAATAACGTAAAAACTCTAAAACTTTTTGTAAATCGATATACTTTATAAAAGTTTGTAAAATAAGACGACACTATCCAAAAAACAGTGCTATATGCTAAAAAATTAATGTTTAAAAAATTAAAATCATAGACGTAGTAAATTACTCCGTTAATAATTGTAATATCTAGCAACAGAAATAAGGGTCTTATTTTACAAACTTTTATAAAGTATATCGATTTACAAAAAGTTTTAGAGTTTTTACGTTATTAGCAACACAGTTTAGCTTGTTTGCTTTAGGTTT
>CAMZMA010000076.1 GCA_947311815.1 uncultured Flavobacteriaceae bacterium | reverse complement strand
TATAATGATCTGCCATTTCCTTTACTTGTACATCGCCTTCAGTAACAATAGCAATAATTTTACCGCTTCTAGATTTTATTTCCTGAATATTACTTACCACTTTTTCGTAATGCCCTTTGTTGGTAGCAATTACATAAATCGGCATATTTTCATCAATCAACGCAATAGGCCCATGTTTCATTTCGGCAGCAGGATACCCTTCTGCATGTATATAAGAAATCTCTTTTAGTTTTAAAGCACCTTCTAAGGCAACAGGAAAATTAAATCCTCTACCAAGATACAAACAGTTTTTAGAGTCTTTGTAAATGGCTGCTATTTCTTTAACTTTATCTTCAGTTTTAAGTAATTTTTCTACTTTAGATGGTATTAATTGTAACTCTCTTAAATAGGAATGAAACGCTGTTTTTGATAAAGAACCGTTTTGTTTTCCTAGTTTTAAGGCAATTAAAGAAAGTACTGTTATCTGTGTGGTAAATGCTTTTGTAGATGCTACACCAATTTCTGGTCCTGCGTGGGTATAAGCACCTGCATGGGTTTCTCTAGCAATAGAAGAACCTACAACATTACAAACACCAAAAACAAATGCTCCTTTAGATTTTGCTAATTTTATAGCGGCTAAAGTATCGGCAGTTTCTCCTGATTGAGAAATGGCAATCACCACATCTTTTTCTGTAATAATAGGATTTCTATACCTAAATTCTGATGCATATTCTACTTCAACAGGTATTCTTGCTAAATCTTCAAAAAGATATTCGGCAACTAAACCTGCATGCCAAGAAGTACCACAGGCAACAATGATAATTCTATTTGCATTTAAAAAGCGTTCAATATTATCGTCAACTCCTACCATTTTTATAATTCCTTGGTCGGCAAGCATTCGTCCTCTATAGGTATCAATAATTGCTTTTGGTTGCTCGTGTATTTCTTTTAACATAAAATGCTCATAGCCTCCTTTTTCAATTTGGTCTAAACTCATTTTAAGTTCTTCTATATTTGCATCTACTAATGTGTCATCAGAAATTTTACGAACAGAAATATCATCCCCTATTTTAATAATAGCTAATTCTTCATCGTCTAAATAAATAACATCTTTTGTGAATTCTACAAAAGGTGATGCATCTGAAGCAATAAAAAACTCGTCATTATTTTTTCCAACACCAATTGCTATTGGACTTCCTAAACGAGCTACAATAATTTCGTTGGGTTTATTTTTGTCAAAAACGGCAATGGCATAAGCGCCAATTACATTATTTAATGCTAATTGTACTGCTTTTCCTAATTTACAACCCTCTTGTTTTTTTACTTCTTCTATTAAATTTACCAAAACCTCAGTATCAGTGTCGCTTTGAAAAGAATAACCTCTTTTAATTAACTCTTTTTTTAAGGTATCGTAGTTTTCAATAATTCCGTTATGTACAATCACTAAATCTCCTGATTGAGAAAAATGAGGATGAGAATTTACATCATTTGGCACACCATGTGTTGCCCAACGTGTATGACCAATTCCTATATTTCCTTCTTTTCTTTTAGGATCTGCATTTGTAATTTCTTCTAATGTAGCTACTTTTCCTTTGGTTTTAGATAAATGGATATTTTCTCCATCAAACATCATAATTCCAGCACTATCATATCCACGATACTCTAGCCTTTTCAATCCGTTTATAACAATTGGGTATGCTTTTCTGTAACCAATATAACCTGTTATTCCACACATAGCAATTTGTATTTATTTTTTTTCTGTATATGATATTTTTAAGTGAGCTCTTTTTACACCATTTATAGGAAGATGATTTAATAAGGTAACCATTTTAGGATTCCAGTTATAGGTTTTTATAATAGTATCCGAAGGAGAATTTGGAGTGTCAGTACTATTATATACTTTTAACCCTAAAACAGGATTGTAACTAGAAGTTCCATTTAATAAATCAGAAATATAATCGGTAATTCTAAAAACATATTTTTCTGGTTTATCATCAGTAACTATTAATTTACCTCCAAAAACATCAGGCCCTTCGGTTAATACGTCTTTAATATGACTTGGATTTGGGTTTCCTAAATTATCGAAACCGTTTTTGTACAACGTTAATCGGTAAGGAGTAATAAGTGTATCTGTGTCAGCAACCGATTGATTTACATGCAGCACTAACGAAGCGTCATTAATTAACCAATTTTTTGCTCTTAATTCAGTCAATTGATTTGGTGTGCCTAAAATTTTAATTTCTGCCATACTACCTGCAGTACCTTGCATTTTAACTTCATGGTTGTTAGGGTAAGTTCTATCTGTCATTTTATAAACATTATTTCTAATGCCAGAAAGTAAAAAAGAATGTTTTTTTTGTATGGTATCTATAACTGTAGTAGCTCCTTTAATAATGGTACTTGTGTAATAAATTTCTATTGATGGGTTAATAGCTCCGTTAAAATCGAAAGAAATTAGATTTCCTTTACCAGGAGCAATTTCTGTTGCTTCTAAAATTAAACCTCTAAAATAGTTATTAAAAGCATCTTGAGTTTCAAATTCAGAAGAATCATATTTATCAGTAAGTACTGTTTTTATTTTATTTTTATCTAAAGGAATAATCGCAACAGGAACTGGTATTACAGAAGAAGAAGCAGAAAGAAATTTAACGGTATCTTTAAGATAAAGATTTCCTGAGTTTAAATATCTTTTAACAACAATCATGGTGTCATTTTCTTGCGGTTTAAACAAAATATTTGCTTCATTTAATGAAGGGAATATTGCGTTATATGTTTTGTTAGATTCATAAGTATTTATTTGTGTAGGGTCAGCAGGATTTAATGTGTTTAAATATGTATCTGTTTG
>CAMZMA010000075.1 GCA_947311815.1 uncultured Flavobacteriaceae bacterium | reverse complement strand
ATGAATATTAAAAAATGACATTATGAACCCTTATATATACGTCTTATCTGTAAACGGATTACTCTTTTTATTTAGTATCATTTTTTACTTTTTCCCTCCAAAAAAAATCAATGGAATTTATGGCTACAGAACTAATAAATCTATGTTAAATGAAGATGTTTGGCAATTTGCAAATGCATTTTTCAACAAACAATTTTTACTGTTTTCTGCTATTTCATTTGGCACTTCTTTATTGTTTGTTTTTCTTTTTTCTGGCAAAATAAGTTGGCAACCTATGGTAATTATGTTACTATCTTTAGGTGCTTCGGTGATAAAAACCGAACAAGAACTTGCTAAAAATTTTGACGATGAAGGGAACAGAATTTCTCCTAAAAATTAGCTAAAAAAGAAACCGATACGTTTCTACCAGGAGCAGAAATACCTGAAGCAAATTCTTTGTAATGTGCATCAAAAAGATTAGTTAATTGCGCTTGTACTTTCCAATGATCATTCAAAAAATACGAACTATTTACACCAATTACATACCAAGAAGGTGTGCCGTAGTATTTATCAATATCTGCAGTAGCTACACTATTTATGATAGGTGTTTCTTCATGATTATCAATACCTTCGGTAAAATTATAATCTGTTATTTTTTTTCTACTATTAAATCGAATTGAACTACCTAATGTAAGTTTTTCTTTTTTATAATTAATTTCGAATTGTCCAAAAAGTGGCGGAATGGAAGACAATGGTTCATCGGTATCTAACGTTTTTCCTTTTGTAAAAGTAATAAAGCCTGATGTTTTCCAATGATTAGAAATTTTTCCTTGATAATTTCCTGTAAAACCTGTTATAAATGCGTTTTTTCTATTTTGATTTGCAACAACATTCGCTACATCTCCATCGTATAAAATAGTGTTACTCCCATTTAGTTGAAAAGCATCTCTTACAATATAATTGGTGAGCAATGTATAATACACGTTCCCGCCAATTTTAAAACGTTTGTTATTTAAATATTTTTGAATTCCGACTTCTGCATTGTATGCAAATTCAGGTTTTAAATGAATGTTTGGCACGGTAACATCGCCTCCTTTTTCTCTTACCCTACCCACATCATCAATATTTGGAGATCTAAAACCCGAAGAGATTACATAATTAATTTGCCAACTTTTTTTAGGTTTATAAATGTAGCCTAAAGTAGCGGTTATTGCAGCGTTTTGTAAACTTATTTTTGTTGATGGTAAGGTAATAAATGTTTGGTCTATCCATTGTGCATTTAGCTTTGTATAGGTAAATCTAATACCCGAATTCAACGTAGATTTACTACTTACATCTTGTCTGTAATCTACATAACTCGCAGTACTTGTATAATTACTTTTACCATCTGGATATCGAGATTGCACATTAAATGTATTTGAAAATCCTGTGATTTCATTTCCTGAAACCATCAATGTTTTTCCATAAGATTTAGATCTTACACTGTTGTAAGTAAGCTCAAATCCGTAAGACAAACTGCGATTTTTATTATTAGTAAGTGGTACGTTAAAATCTCCGTTTACACTATAAACATCTACCGTTTCTTCTCTGTATGATCTGTTTAAACTATTAAATTTTCGTTGAATTCTACTTTCTTTTATGTTTTGATACGCCAACGTAATGGTTCCTTTATCTATCCATTTATTATTAGGGTTGATGATGATTTGAGGCGAAATCAATAATCTTTGTTGTGGCCCATAATACCATTCTGCAAATTTTAAGGACGACGAATCAGTATCGTTATTTAATTCTGCCAATCGATCAAATCTGGGTACTTTTGATGATGTAGAGTACTGTAAGTTAATTCTTACATCGGTAGTTTTAGAGACTGGAAAATAGAATTTTTGCAACACATCGGTTTGTGTAAAACCTGTATTTCTTTGTGTATTTGAATTTGAATTTACTGTAGGTGTTGCTGTGTAATTGGTGTTGGTGTTTTCAGAAAAATAAAACACTTTACCCCAATTAGAAAATCCATGAGAACGATTTTTTCCCATTTGTAAATCGCCAAAATCACTATACGAAATACTTGTAAATGATGCCCATTTTTTAAAACGTAACTCTGCCGACACATTGCTTGTTACTTCTTGATTTACGGAAGAATATCTGCTGAAAAAATTGCTTTTCACTTCATTATCATCCGAAAGTTTTGGTGTTTTTGTGTAGTAATGAATTACGCCACCTAAAGCATCTGAACCATAAATTACAGAAGATGGTCCAAAAACAACTTCGGTTCTTTCTAATAAATTAGGAGAAATAGTAATGGAGTTTTGCAAATGTCCTTTTCTATAAATAGCGTTGTTTAATCGCACGCCATCTACTACCAAAAGCACTCGGTTAGATTCCATACCTCTTAACACTGGGCTACCGCCACCAAACTGCGATTTTTGCACTTTAATACCTGGTATTGACGCCAACAAATCTGCCGATGTTTGTGGTGATACTTTTTGAATATCTCTTAAAGATAACACCGCTACTTGTTCTGCAATTCTAGATGTTTTTTCATCTTTTTTAAACACCGAAAGTACCAACTCATCTAATTGTTCTGATTCTTTGGTTAAAAAAACAACATAGTGCTGCTTCTTTAATGCCCCTTTATTGGTAATAAATTTTGCGTATGATAAATGAGAAAAAATAAGTGTGTCTTTCTTTTTAAAATCTGCAACAGACACTTTACCATCCTTTCCTGTTGTTACTTGTGTCGTTTTTGATTGATTATACACAATAACATCTTTTACAATTTTACCTGTTTCTTTGTCTAAAACTTTTACACTTTGCGAAAATCCTACAAAATGTATCAATAGTAAAAAAGTGATTATTAATAGGCGCATCAGCTAAAAACTGTTTCTAAAATGGTTAACGATTTTGGTTTTCTAAAACCGCCCAAATGTAGTTCAAAATATTGTAAAATTACTTGTAAAATCTGTTGCCTTTCATTTTTACTAAAAGACACCTTTTCTATCGCATCAAAATGTATGCCTAACAGCTTTTTAAAGAGTGTTAATTTTTGATTTTTAATAATTTCTTTTTGATGAATATCATCTGTAAAACATCCTTCTAATAAATTAAATCCGTTTTTATACTTGTTTAATGTATCTGGATAAAACCCTAAAAAACGGGTGAGGTTTAATAAAAATAACAAATGAAAATTAGCGATTTTGTTATGGCTATCTAACCATATTAAACCTGCTTCTATATACTTAAATAAGTCATTATTTTCTTCTTCTTCTTGTATAATGTTGGACAAAACTTCTGACAAAAACAACAAAATAGTTTGTTTTACAATGTTAGTAGGTATTGTTTTGTAATGGTGTGCAACGTGCACTTCTTTTATACTATTTAAATTACCTTTGTTGTTGTGATTTGCAATAATTTGCAGTTGTGTTAATGGTTGAAAATAAGCTATTTTTAATTTTCCTTTTTTAGAAGATAAAACGCCTCTAAGAATATATGATTTTACGCCTTCTTTTTGGGTAAAACATTTTACAATTAAACTAGTGTCGGCATATTTTAACGCACTAAAAACAATGGCTTTTGTGTGTACAATTGCCATTAGTTTACAATGGCGATTTTAGTGATAGAAGATTCTGAGGCATCTTCATTGGTTAATAAAACAATATAAACACCCGAAGCTACTTTTTTACCTGCTAAATTAGTCTTGTTCCAAACTACTTTTCCTCCTTGTAATTGTTGCCCTTCTACTACATTGGTTTCGTACACCAAATGACCCGCAACATCTAAAATTTTTACATTTGTTCCTTTGGGCAAATGCGTGCCATTTCGTCCATCAATCGTTACAAATTGATGTTGTTTTAATACAGGATTTGGATACGCATATACACTTGCTAATACATCGCCAAAAGGAGCTACTTTACTATTATACGCAACGATACCTTTATCTGTAGCAAAAAACACTTTTCCCGAGGAGCTATCAACTTTAATTTTTAAAATTCTGTTTGATGGTAATGGCGAATTTGTTGTATTAAAATTAGCAATGGTGGTTTGTCCGTTAGGATTGGTATACAAAACACCTCCATTATCTGTACCAAACCATTTGTTATCTGCGCCATCAACCGCAATGGTATTTATAGTCTGATCTCCTAACAAACGCTCTCCAACCTCTCCATTATAATCAATAATAATAGGTTTTGCTTCTGCTAGATTATCATCAAAAACCCTTGACGCATTATTATATGTTACCAAACCAGACAAGGTACCTAACCAAATTTTGTTATTTTTATCTACCGCCAAGGCTCTTACATTTGCATGTGGCAAACTACCGTTATTTACCTCTGTGGTTAAGGCTCTTTTTCTATCGCTATTTTCATTATAAATATACACGCCATTTCTTCGAGTTCCTATCCATTTACTATTATTCTTATCAATAACAACAGCATTAACTCCTAAAATAGTAGATAGAGTTACAATAGAACTTAAATCTATACTAGACCATTGACCGTTGGGTGTTAATTTTTTTAGTTTATCATCAACTCCTGTATTGGTTATCCACAAATTCCCTTGATTATCAAAAGTGCTCGAACCCACCCTAATTGTTACTCTATTAGGGTCGTTAGCTGCAATATCTCCGAAAGGGCTATTTATATGATTATAAAATTGTGTGATTTCATTATCTTCTACCACCAACAAGCCTCCTGTAAGTTTTGTATTTACTTGATGTGTGTCTCCGTAAGAACTAATATATACTTTATTACTATTTGATGGATCGATAGCAACATCAACCAAATCTCCTGTAGGATTCGCAGTGTCAAAAGGAACATTTACCCACGTTTCTCCGTTATAATGACTAAAACCTTGCCTTCTTTGAGATGGCGTATATGTTTCATCATAACCACCATAAACCACCCATAAATCTTGATTTTGTACTGCTATTGAAAATACATCATTAGACAAAGGCCCTGTTGGATGCGCTTCTTCAAAAGTATTTATGGATGAAAAATTAGCAATTAACAAACCAAATTCTTTGGTTGCCAAATACAAGGTTTCTTGATTAGCAAAAATATTATTTAAGGTATAATTAAAAGGGAGTGTTGCTGTTTGATGCTGAATTTCGAGCAAATTTACATCAAAAACATACGCTTCTTGCCGTAAAGCAATAGAAAGATTGTTTTCTGATGTTTTTAAAGCGATGATGGGCTGAAAAAAATCTTTTATCAAAATTAAATTTTGTCCATCAATTCTATGAAGAGCGTTGTTTAAAACAACATAAAGTTGATTGTTAAACACGGTAATTTGTTGTAAATTATTTCCTGTAAAAAGTTGTTGCCAATTGTTGAAATCAATCAAATTAGCGTTGTCTTTATCAGCTACAAACAATCCGTTTTGGGTAGCTACATAAATTTTATTATTAAAAACGGTAATTTGATTTATTTTTTCTGATGTTGAGCCGTTTCCAATAAAATATGTATCGCCAAATTCTAGTTTTTCAATATCATACATTACGATGGCGAAAGGAGTTGATAAATAAATTTTAGCATCAAACTCATAAATATCATTAATCCTTTTTTCGCCAGATTGATTAAAATTAACAATATCAGCAGAAATGGTAATATTTCCTTTATTATCTACTACTTCAATCAAACCGTTTTGATAGCCAATAATTAATTTTTGCATTGTTTTATTGTAGTGAATGGCAGAAGTTGTTTCTCCAGACAAACCATTTACAGAAGACAGTTTATCCGTCTCTTTGGTTTGTAAATCATACATAAAAACAGCATTATCAGTAAGCGCATAGACAACGTCATCTACTTTTACAAAATCTTTCACATTGTTGTACGAGTAAAAATCTTCCCAAGAATTACTATAATCGGTTTGAGCAACTAGTAAACTAGAAAATAAAAAAACGCTAAAAAATAAAAAGTTTTTCATGCAAGTAGCTATTTTTCAAAAGTAGCATTTATTCTCTTTATAACGATAAAAACTATTACATTAGTACACATAAAAAAACAGCTTTTTATGAATATTGAAATAGAACGTAAGTTTTTAGTTAAAAATGATGATTACAAAAAAGAATCTTTTAAGAAAACGTACATAAAACAAGGTTTTTTAAACTCTAATAAACACCGCGTTGTACGTGTTAGAATTACCGACAATACTGCCTACTTAACTATTAAAGGCATTAGCAATACCTCTGGTACTTCTCGGTTTGAATGGGAAAAAGAGATTGATAAAAATGAGGCCTTACAATTACTTCAGTTATGCGAAGAGGGTATTATTGAAAAATATCGGTTTTATATTAAAAAAGAAAATCACGTTTCTGAAGTTGATGCCTTTTTAGGTGATAATAACGGGTTGGTTGTTGCAGAAATTGAACTAAATACCGAAAATGAAACATTTATAAAACCACAGTGGTTAGGTAAGGAAGTTACAGGTGTTGTAAAGTATTACAACGCCTCTTTAAGTAAAAAACCATTTAAAATGTGGACATAAAAAAACCTTGAACAAGTTCAAGGTTTTCAAATAAATCTATCCCCTAAATAAGATTTACTACGCCAAACATAGTTGTTTAGCATTGCAAATATAACACCTTTTTACTGATACACAAGAAGTTATGTGTTTTTTATTAATTACTCACTACATAAGACTATTTGTTGTGAATATCGAAAAGAGTTCCTTTATTTAATTATGAAATTCTTAAAAAACGTTTTTTATACGTAATTAAAAACAGCAAGAAAATGAAATAAACTTCCTAAAAGCACAAAAACATGAAAAATAACATGATTAAAAGGTACTTTTTTTACAGAATATAATATTGCACCAATAGTATAAGATACACCTCCATAAAATAAATATTGAATTCCTTTTTCTGGCAAGCTGTTCATTAATGGTTCTATTACAAATATTACTTGCCAACCCATTAACAAATACATAGCTGTAGAGAGTTTATCGAATTTTCCTGTAAAAAAGAGTTTTAAAACAATTCCGACAATAGCAAAAATCCACGTAAAAACAAAAACCAACCAACCCGTTTTTCCTTCTAAAGAAACTAAAGTAAAAGGTGTATAAGTTCCTGCAATTAACACATAAATTGCTGAATGATCTAAAATATTGAGTTTTCTTCTTGCTATCGGGTTTTTAGAAGCATGATAAAAGGTAGACGCAGCATATAAAATTAACAAGCTGCAACCGTAAATAATAAAACTAACCGATTGCCAAAAATCTATAAACTGAAAAGATTTTTTTACCAAAAAAGGGAACGCTATAACACTTGCTAATAAGCCAAATCCGTGAGTAATTACATTTAACCTTTCTTCTTTTTTACTATACCCATAATTTAATTTTTCTTTCATTTTTTTGCTGCATTGGTATCTTTCATATACGCTGTATCATTTGCTAATTCTTGATGAATTAAATGATATGTTTGTTCTTTTAAGCTATCTAAATCATCTAAAGCCAATCCTTTTGTTGCTATTAATTGATGCTCTTTAACACGCAAAATACCTGGTCTTCCTTTTAAAAAATCCCAAGAAAAAAAACGTTTACAATCATAAAAAGTGTAAGGAACAATGGGTATCTGATGTTCTATTGCCAAACTAAATGCGCCTTTTTTAAAAGGTGCTAAAATTACATGTTCTTCGGGTACTAATCCTTCAGGAAAAATACCAATACTTACACCATCTTTTAGTCTTTTTTTTGCCATTTCAAAAACTTTTTTTCTACTTTCTGGTGATGATCTATCAACCATAATTACCACTTTTTTATAAAAAAAACCAAAAACAGGAATTTTAACCAGTTCTTTTTTCCCTACAAAAACAATCGGATTTTTTGTCATTGCTATCAATATAAAAGGATCCATAAACGACGCATGGTTAGGACAAAATAAATAACTTTTTTGTCGATCTAATTGTTGCGCTCGTTCAATTTTCATGTGAAAACCCATTCCGTAAACCAACACATAAGACCACCCTCTTATGAGTTTCCAAAAAATGGCGTAATATTTTTCATCCGACGTTAATATCAATAAAAAAGGAGAGATGATTAATACCGAAACGGTCATCAACACATAAAACCATAAACGCCAAATTAAAGCAAAAGTACAGTTTTCATTACTAAAAATAAAAATATAAATCATTACATTTGATGCGTATGAAGTATTTAAAAATTCCTTTTGTTTTAATTTGGCGTTTATGGTTTTATGTGTT
>CAMZMA010000074.1 GCA_947311815.1 uncultured Flavobacteriaceae bacterium | reverse complement strand
GTTCTTTTTTTGAAGCACAAATATAATTATTAGTCCGTAGTTTTTACTTGTTCAGAGTGATTTTTTTATAAATAAAAATACTCATTACAAAGTTTATAAAATGAATAATGAGCGATATAAAAAATATTAGAAATTGTATTACTATAAAAAGATTAGCATCCATAGATAAAATAGTCGATGATAAAGAAGGTGTTATTTCATCTGAAATTAAAAAAATAATAAAAGGTATCAATACAACGATTTGTAAAATAATATGTACTCTTGTTATCCATGTATTTAGTGGTTTAGTTAATTTATGAATGATAAAATAATTTACTCCAATTAGTAAAAATAAAAAAACTGCATATAAAGATAATTGAGAAATTTCTATGATGATATAGGTATCATGAATGTTTATGTCAATACTTTTTTTTAGATCTAATACGTTTATCAGAATAAAAATAGGAATTAACATCCAAAAGAAAAAGAAAGGTTTTTGAAATACATTTTTCATTAATACTTGTCTATTAATGTTTTTGTATGTCCTTCTACATGTGTTGCTGTCCACATAATAATTTCTCTTACCACCATTCTTCCCATTAATGGATGCGGAAGGAGTAAATTATCTAAATCAGTATCTTTCCATTTATTGGTTTTGTATTGTAATTTTTTTTGCTGAATTTGTAATTCTGTAAGTAACGATGCTTTTTCAGCTAATGATGGTGCTCTTAACTTTTTATTGAATTCCGTAGCTTTTTCTTGACTGATTTTAAGTTTTTTACAATAATTTTCTTTTACGATTTGATAATCTCTAATAGCTCTATTTCTTTTTCCGAATTTGTATTTTAAAATAAATTTTGGGTAACTAAATGCTTTGTTTAAGAGTTTATTGCTATCAACCAAATGTTGTATATGTTGTCCTGTTGTCCATTTTCCTTTAGGCCCTTTTAACCAATTTTCATCGGGTTGTTTTGCTAACCAATCAAATAAAACTTGGTGTTTTTCTTCTAATAATTGCGTTATTTCTTGCTTGGTCATATTTCTAGGTTTAAGTGATAAAGTTACGGTATTTTATTTAAGTTACAATTGACTACATAAATTGTACGGTTCATTACATTTCGTTTTTTAATAGAGAGTTACCGCTGTACATTTGTTGTATAATCATTAAAATCATCATTATGAAATCAATAAAAATCAATAGAAAAAATGTGTATATCGTATTTGCATTTATTTTTCTTTCTGCAAATATCACAGCCTTTTCGCAAGTACCAAATGTGCCAAATGTTCCAAAAACTGTAAAAGTACCCAAAGCACCAAAAATTTCTAAATTTAATAAAGGGAGTCATAATTATATTGTTTCAACAAGAAATGGTGCAAAAAACTATTTTGTAAACAATACAATACTTTCTAATTTTAGTATTGAATATGACGGTAAAATTACAGTTTCTGATGATGATAGTGATATTATTGCTATTTCAAACGGAGGATATATCGAAATAAAAAAATCGAGTTTTGGGCGTAAAAGACGTATTGTTATAGACTCAGAAGGAGGGAAGTTAACCAAAAGATATTATGTTGGTTGGAGTAAAAAAGATTTTTACCCTGAAGGCAAAAAATGGTTGGCAGAAATTTTACCAGAAATTGTTAGAACAACTGTCATTGCTGCAGATACTAGAGTAGAAAGGTTTTATAAAAAAGGAGGTGCAAAAGCTGTTTTACATGAAATTAAACGTATAAAAAGTGATTTTGTGCAATCGAAATATTTTAAACTTTTGTTAGAACGTAATTTATCTACCAAAGAATTAATTAGTTTGATTAAAACCGCAGGAAATCAGTTGAGTTCAGATTTTTATTTGTCGCAAGTATTGACTAAAAATCAACAAAAATTTTTACAAAACGATCAGACAATTACGGCGTACATTAATGCCGCAAAAAATATTGGGTCTGATTTTTATATTACCGAAGTTGTTAAAAAAGTAATTAAAGATAAAAAAATATCAGACAGTCAATTAGGTGCTTTGTTAGAAATTGGAGAAGAAGTAGGTTCTGATCATTATTTAACCATTATTTTAAAAGGAATTATGGACAATAGAGAACTAAACAAACAAAATATGGATAAAGTTTTAAAAATTGCACAACATATAGGTTCTGATCACTATAAAACACAGATTTTAAAGAAAGCGATACAGTCTAAAAATATGTCGCAATCTTCTTATCAAAGTTTTATGTCTATTATGAATGGTGTTAGCTCTGATCATTATTTAACCGAAATTATTAAAGAATTATTAAAGAAATCTTTAAGTGAAGCTTCTTTAAATAATATCCTAAAAATTATGGATGACAATATAAGTTCAGATCATTATGCAACTCTTTTGTATAAAAAAATGTCACGACAAAATAATATTACCGAAAACCAAATAATTGCCATTTTAAACAATGCTTCAAAGGTATTAAACTCTAGTTATTACTTGTCAGAAACCTTATTAGCATTTTCTAAAAAAGTAAGAAATGGCTCGTCAAAACTAAAAGACACCTATACAAAAGTGGCGAAAAATATAAATTCTGACACCTATTTTGGTAAAGCAATGAAAGCAATTTATTAACATATTAAAGTAAGCAATCTTTAAAAAAAGATTGCTTACTTTAGTTAATTCCCAAAATACATCAACTATTAAAATACAGAACAATTAAAAAGTACATATTTATCGTTTTTTTAGGAGCAATTGTAGGTATTTCGTCTTGCTATTATATAAAAGTAGGCGAAATATTAGAAGAACAATTTTCTTTTAGAGTTTTAGAGATAGTTTTGTCGGGTGCTTTAGGAATACTCATTGCCTTGGTAATTTACAAAACAACACTAGTTTTAAACCGATTATTACCCTATAAAAACAAAACAGAAACCAGATTGTTTTTTGGCTTACTAACTCATTTTTTACTTGTTTTTGGATTGTTAGTTTTGTTTTTCTTTTTGTATGATAAAGCTGTTTTTAACACTCAAAATTTCAGTCAGTTTTACCAACCAATACTCATTAAATTAGCAATTATTATATTTATTTTGGTATTGTTTTACGAAGTAATTTATTTTGCAATGTATTCCTATTATTCTTATGCTACTTTACAAATCGAAACCGTAAAACAAGAACGTAAACAGGTAGAATTACAATTAAACGCATTAAAATCTCAATTGAGTCCGCATTTTTTATTTAACAGTTTAAATACTATTTCATCTTTAATTTATAAGAATCAGCAAAAAGCAAAATTGTACATTAGAAAGTTAGCAACCATGTACCAATACACTTTACAGAGCTACGACGCTAAACTAGTTACGGTAGAAGAAGAGTTGCTTTTTTTACAATCGTACACCTATTTATTGCAAACAAGATTTGAAGAAAAATTTGATTGTAGTATTCATATTGCTGATGATGTATTAAGCACCAAAATTCCGCCTTTAACCTTACAAATATTGGTAGAAAATGCCGTAAAACACAATGTAATGTCTAATAAAGAAGTTGTAAAAGTACAGATTACTTCTTTTGATGATGTAATTGTTGTTGAAAATAATTTAACCCAAACACCTAAAAATATCACCTCTTTTAATATCGGATTAAAAAATATTAACGCTCGTTATTTACTGCTTTTTGGCAAAGGAATAGAAGTAATTAAAAGCAATCGGTTTACGGTAAAAATCCCAGTTGTTAGATGAAAAAACTCTTTGTACATCATCTGTTTTTTAGACTGTTTAGCCCTGTTTTTAACGGTATAATCATCTATTTGTTAATACTATTAATCAATAATAATGTAGGGCAATTGCAAGAAGAATTTTTAGGAGAAGAATTGTATGTCTGTATTGGTTTGTCTTATTTAATTCAAGAATTTTCTAGACTTTTATTGGTGTTTTTTAAAAATTTACCAATGATTGGTTCGGTAGTTATAAGTTTGTTTTTACAAATAATTTTTTCACTTATTTTGTGCGTAGTTTTGGTAACGGTTGCTATTACATTGTACTATAATTATGTCTTAGGTTTTTCGCCAAATTCAGAAGAATTATTCATTTTTAACAGTGTATTTAGCGTAGTAACGCTGCTCTATATTTTCTTGTTTGTAAGTCATCAATATTTGCATAAAATTAACGAAGAAAAATTAATGCAAGAGCAAATTGCAAAAGAGCATCTCGAAGAAGATTTTAAGCAATTTAAAAGAGAAATAAACCCAGATTTACTCTTTAAAAGTTTCGAATCTTTATTAGAATTAATTGATACAGATATTACTAAAACAGATGATTATATAGATGAATTAGCTAGTATTTATCGCTATGTTTTATCAAATAAATCAAAGCAATTAGTAGCAGTAACAGAAGAAATAGAAACACTTTTTCATTTAGAAAAACTAGTAAATTATTTGCCTTACAGAACTGTAAAAATCGAAAATAATTTGACCACTTCTTTTTTGGTTGTTCCTAGTAGTCTGTTATTTATTGTAGAGAAAATAATAAAGACAACCATCGCTTCATCTTCTTTAAAATTAACGATAATATTGACAGAAAACAATGATTTTTTTGAAATTAAATACCGTTTTAACGATAAAATCACCGAATTATTTACCCATAATTCTATTGCCGAAATTATCCGTGTCTATGCTATTTATAGCCAGCAAATTGTAGCAATAAAAGAAGAAAATGAGTATAGAATTATTCAATTACCAAAACTTAAAATAACGCTATAATGATGAAAGTTGTATTAATAGATGACGAAAATTTAGCACTCGAAAAGCTAGCACGCTATTTACTAAAATACGATTCGAGTTTAGAAATTGTTGTCACATTATCTAGTATAAAAGAATCTGTAAATTGGTTTGAAAAAAATACCGATTACAATGTGGTTTTTATGGATATTCAGCTTACAGACGGATTAAGTTTTGAGATTTTTAATCAAACAAAAATAATCAAACCTGTTATTTTTACTACGGCTTTTGATGAGTATGCCATAGATGCTTTTAAAGTAAATAGTATTGATTATATTTTAAAACCCATCACATTTACCGATGTTTCTAAGGCAATGAATAAGCTAAAAA
Source organism: uncultured Flavobacteriaceae bacterium (assembly GCA_947311815.1). Taxonomy (GTDB): domain Bacteria; phylum Bacteroidota; class Bacteroidia; order Flavobacteriales; family Flavobacteriaceae; genus Polaribacter. The sequence goes on along the minus strand of CAMZMA010000074.1, from coordinate 3,561 downwards.
TGTTGCAAAACGTTTATGCACCTATTAATATCGAAAAAGTTGTTGATTCGTTTGAAAAAAAGAAAATTAAAAATCGATTTTTAGTTCGCTTAGGAAATCATATTCATTCAATTCAATCAGAAGATATTTTGTTGTTTTATGCCGAAGGGAGAACCGTTTTTTTGGTCACAAATGAGCATAAAAAATTTATCATTGATTTTACTTTAGAAGAACTATATCAGTTATTAGATTTACAGCTATTTTTTAGAGTAAACAGAAGTTTTATCGTACAAATTAATGCAATAAAAGATGTCGTTATCTATTCTAATAGTCGATTAAAAATTCGTGTTTCTAATACATTTGAAAAAGAAATTATTGTGAGTAGAGAAAAGGTAAGTAGTTTTAAAAAATGGTTTGAGGGGAGTTAAAAATATTCAATTATAAATCGTCTGTAAAATGTTTTTTAGATTTGTAAGATGAAGAAATCATTGGTCTTTTTTTGCAGGAATAAATTTTAGCGCAATACCATTAATACAATGACGTTTTCCAGTAGTTTCTTTCGGGCCATCATCAAACGAATGCCCTAAATGACTTCCGCAGTTTTTGCATTTTAATTCGGTACGTGCATATCCTATTTTGTAATCTACATCAAACTCTAAAGCACCGTCAATGGCTTGGTCAAAAGACGGCCAACCGCATTCAGAATCGAACTTGTTTTTAGAAACATACAAAGGCGTTCCGCAAGCAGCACATACATAAATCCCTGTTTTAAAATTTTTGTACAATTCGCTAGTAAAAGGTCTTTCTGTACCCGATTTTCTAAGCACATTAAATTGTGCGGGGGTTAGTTTTATTTTCCATTCATCGTCTGTTTTAACTACCTTATATTTCATTTTTTTTGTTGATTTTTTTTGTGCAAAACTAGTGCAATTTGCAAAAATTAAGAATGCGGTTACAAGAATAACATTTTTCATTGATTTTGTTTTATAAATTGAACAACACGGTTTACAACTAAAGTATTTCTAAGAATTTTGGTATGCCCCAATCCGTTGGTAATAAAAAGCGTTCCGTTTTGTAAATTTTGACGAATATTTTGTGCACAACTTACAGCCACATCACCATCTTGCGAATCATGTACCACTAAAGTTGGAGTTTTTATCTGTTTAGCCTGTAAACTACTAGAAACATAATTAATATCTTGTTGCCATTTTTTATCAAAATATGTTTTTAATTTTTTACTGATGATGGATTTTAAGCCCAAACTATTTGTGAAATTACGAAGCACATCAGAAACTACATCGCTTGCGCCAACGGTAACCAAACTTTTTAATTGCAAATGATTGGCAACCGAGTTTAGTAAACAAAATCCGCCAAATGAATGCCCGATAGCCGCATCAAAAGGACCAAATTTGCTTTCAATTTCTTTGATGGTTTCTAAAAATTCAGGCATCGGAGCTGTTTTTCCATCCGACATTCCGTGTGCAGGACCATCAAAAGAAATAACCATATAGCCATTTTCTAATAATTTATCAGCAAAAGCAAATAATTGAGTGCTTCTACCAGACCAACCGTGAACTAATAATATTTTTTTCTTCGAATAACCATAAGATAAAATTTGAATTTCTTTTTGAATGTTAGCAACATACATTTTAGATTTCTGAGCACTTTTATCCATATATTGCTCTCTTTTTGGTGTTTTAAAACGTAAAGGGGTTACAAATAATTTTGCCGCTAAATAAGTGGTTAATGAATGAGAAAGTAGTTGTAAACCCTTAAAAATACGGGTAATATAACTCGGTATTTGCAAACTTGGAATTAACTTTTTAGACGATGTTAATAAATTCATCTGTAAAATATTTTTTGGATAAAGATAGAATATGTAACTTTAGAAAATCAAACAAAACATCAAAAAAATGAAAAAAATTATAACAATCGCTTTTTTAGCGTTATTTCTAGCAGAATGTTCTACCGTACCAATAACGGGCAGAAAACGGGTGAATTTTGTTGATGACTCGCAAGTGTTACCAGCAAGTTTTGCACAATACAAAGGCTTTTTAGCAAAAAACAAGAAGTCTAATAATGCGGCAAAGACTAATCAAATTAAAGCGATTGGGGCAAAAATAGCATCAGCAGTAGATCGATTTATGCGAGCAAATGGTATGGAGCGTGAAGCGAATTCTTATAAATGGGAGTTTAATTTGATTGAAGATAAAACAGTAAACGCTTGGTGTTTACCAGGAGGAAAAGTAGTGTTTTATACAGGTATTTTACCCATTTGTAAAAATACTGATGGTATTGCCGCAGTAATGGGGCACGAAATAGCACATGCCTTTGCAAAACATGGTCAAGAACGGATGTCTTCTGCTCAATTACAACAATTTGGTAATATTGCTGTTGCTATTGGTACACAAAATAAAACACCAAAACAACGCCAAATTTGGAATATGGCTTATGGTATTACTTCATCTTTAGGGATGTTATCCTTTAGCAGAACTCATGAAACAGAAGCAGATAAATTAGGACTCGTTTTTATGATTATGGCAGGTTATAATGGGCAAGAAGCCGTAAATGTTTGGATACGTATGAGTCAACGGAAAGGAGCAGGAAACGCACCACCAGAATTTTTAAGCACACATCCATCTAATCAAACAAGAATACAAACATTACATAATTATTTGCCACAAGCAAAAAGATATGCTGATAAATTTAATGCACAATATGCGTTAAAAATGCAAAAACAAGCAAATCAACCTCAAAAAGGAACAAATTAATTAGTACTTTATAAACCATTCTTACATTTCGAATGGTTTTTTTACGAATAAATACAACTACATTTTGAAAGAACAATTAAAAAAAGGAGACAAGAAATTAATAAATGGATGGGCATTTTATGACTGGGCAAACTCGGTGTATTCGCTTGTAATTTCTACAGCAGTTTTCCCTATTTATTATAGCGGTTTAACACAATCTGAAGGATTTGCAAATGCCGATGGGAAAATAGAATTTTTAGGAACTTTATGGACGCCAACTACCTTGTATAATTACGCTTTGGCGTTGTCTTTTTTAATCGTAGCATTTATTTCGCCAATGCTTTCTGGTATTGCAGATTACGTAGGAAATAAGAAAAAATTTTTAAAAGTATTCTGTTTATTAGGATCTCTTTCTGTAATGAGTTTAAGTTTTTTTACTGGCAAAGAAACGCTTTGGGTCGGAATTACTTTTTCTATTTTAGCGAGTATTGGTTTTTGGGGAAGTATTGTTTTTTACAATGCATATTTGCCAGAAATTGCGCATCAAGAGCAGCAAGATAATGTAAGTGCAAAAGGATTTATGTTAGGTTATATAGGTTCGGTTATTTTGTTAATTCTTTGTTTGGTATTGATAGAAACCAGTGTTTTTGGGTTGTATGACAAACAAATGGGGTCACAAATATCTTTTGTGTTAGTAGGAGTGTGGTGGTTAGGATTTGCACAAGTAACGTATAGAATTCTTCCTGTTGATGAAAAAGTAAGTTTACCAAAAGACACTTAATAAGAAAAATGCAATTAAAAATATTTTTAACTCGTGATAAGAAAATAATTC
>CAMZMA010000073.1 GCA_947311815.1 uncultured Flavobacteriaceae bacterium | reverse complement strand
TCATTGCGAATGAGGTACGAATGTGGCAATCTCATTCTTTAAGACAGATTACTTCGTTCATTCTTCTCTCGCAACAACGTAATATGTTGATTGATTTACACTTAACTTATTTATTAAGTCGAATTCAGGTTAATATACCAATTAAAATATTTTCTTTTGGTTTGACGATTTATAATTTAGTACCAAAAGCTAAATCACCTGCATCACCTAAACCAGGAACAATATAGCCTTTGTCATTTAAAACAGCATCAACAGCAGCGATCCATAAATGAGTGTTTTCAGGAAAATGATTTGCAATAAAATCGATACCTTCTGTAGCGCCTAAAACGGCAATAATATGTATTTCTTTTGGTGTTCCGTGTTTTTTAATAGCCTCGTAAACAGCTACCAAAGATTGTCCTGTAGCCAACATAGGGTCTGCCAATAAAAGCGTTTTATTTTCTATAGATGGAGATGCAAAATACTCTACTACAATTTCAAAATCTTTCGTGTTATTTGGGTGATGTCTATAAGCAGAAATAAATGCATTTTCGGCATCATCAAAATAATTTAACAAACCTTGATGCAATGGCAAACCTGCTCTTAAAATAGAGCACAATACAACATCATTAGTATAAAGATTCATTTGCTTTTCTCCTAAAGGAGTGGTAATGCTTTTTGAAGAGTATGATAAGTTTTTACTCAATTCGTACCCAAGTATTTCGCCTATCCGTTCAATATTTCTTCTAAAACGTAACGCATCTTTTTGAATAGAAACAGCTCTTATTTCTGATATAAATTTATTGAGGATAGAATTATTTTTTCCTAGTTGATGTACAATCATTTACAGTTAAGGTTTTAGATAGCAAAAATACATTAAAAATCACAACTATCCGAAAATTATAATTTTAGATCTATCCTAATTTGTTAACTTGTAAATCGTTGTAGCTTAGGGTTAATAACAGTAAATAAAATTACACAGAGAAAAATAATTACTTTGAAGTGTTTCATTTTTTTAATTGATAAATATGGTGCGTAAAAACCATAAAAAATAAAGTTTCTTTTTATCTTTGAACAAGAATTCTTAAAACTAATAAAGATGGATGATTTTATCATGTACGTAAAAATGGGACTGAACCATGTATTAGATTTTCAGGCGTACGATCATATTTTGTTTTTAATTGTTTTGGCAGTTGTTTTTTCATTCAATCAATGGAAAAAAGTAGTATGGTTAATTACTTTTTTTACTATTGGGCACACCATTACACTTACTTTAGCAGCGTACGGAGTATTGCATGTTAGAATGGATGTTGTAGAGTTTTTAATACCTGTAACCATTTTTATTACGGGGTTATTTAATGTTTTAAGAGCCAAAAAAGCATCTGCAGGAAAAGAAAATTTGAATTTAATTTTTGCGCTGTTCTTCGGGTTAATTCACGGACTCGGTTTTTCTAGCTATTTTAAAATGATGATTGGCAAAGAAGAAGATAAACTGTTGCCTTTGTTAGAATTTGCTTTAGGAATAGAAGTATCGCAAGTAATTATTGTTACAAGTATTTTATTAATTGGTGCCGTTTTTCAACGAATATTTAACGTATCAAAAAGAGATTGGGTACTGGTTCTATCATCAATTGTCATCGGTTTTGTGATTCCGATGATGGTGCGAAGAGTATTTTGGTAAATTATTAACGTTGTAATTCTGTAAAACTTTTTACATTAGCAAGATGAACAAAAAACAGTTAAAATACGATACTGCTTACTTAAAAATGGCGCATGAATGGGCAAAATTATCGCATTGCGAACGCAAAAAAGTAGGGGCATTAATTGTAAAAGACAGAATGATTATTTCTGATGGATTTAACGGCACACCCACAGGTTTTGATAATTGTTGCGAAGATGAAGAAGGACTCACCAAATGGGAAGTATTACACGCCGAGGCAAATGCCATTTTAAAAGTTGCTTCTTCTACGCAAGCATGTAATGGCGCTACTTTGTATATTACATTATCTCCATGCACACAATGTAGCAAACTCATACACCAAGCAGGTATAAAACGTGTGGTGTACGCAAAATCTTACAGAGACACTTCAGGTATCGATTTTTTAACAAAAGCAGGCGTAGAATTAATGCACATCCCAAATGAATAAAAATAATTTACCCATTTATTTTGCAATCGCTGTAGTTTTAGGCATTTTTATTGGTGTTTTTTTTAGTAAAAAAACCAACCACAAACTATCATTTATTGGTAGTTCTTCTAAAGAAGTAAAAATAAAAAAACTCATCGATTTTATCCAAAGAGATTATGTAGATACGGTTGATACCGATAAATTACTAGACGGTGCCATCACACAAATGTTAGGAAAATTAGACCCACATTCTGTATATATTCCGAAAGAAAAACTACAACAAGTTACCGAGAATATGCAAGGTAATTTTGTAGGAATAGGCGTGCAATTTAGAATGATAAAAGACAGTATAACCGTAATACAACCCATAAAAGGAGGCCCAAGTATTAAAGCAGGTATTAAAGCAGGTGATCGAATTTTAATAGCAAATAAAGACACGCTTTCGGGTAAAAAGTTAAAGAGCGATGAAGTGCCAAAATATCTCAAAGGAAAACCCAATACCACGGTAAATTTACAAATTTATAGAAAAAGTAACGACTCGCTTTTTAACGTAAACGTAACGCGAGGAAAGGTAAATATTAAGAGTGTAGATTTGGCGTATATGTTAAACGATTCTATCGGATATATTAAGTTAGATCGTTTTGCAAGAAATACCTATACAGAGTTTAAAACAGCATTACATCGACTGCAAAAAAACGGAAAAATGACCGATTTGGTCTTAGACTTACGGGGTAATGGCGGCGGATTTATAGATATTGCTAATAGTATTATTGATGAGTTTTTAGAAGATGATAAACTCATCGTTTTTACCAAAAACAACAAAGGGAAAATAGAAAAATCATTTGCCACAGCTAAAGGCGATTTTGAAAAAGGAGGATTGTACATTTTAATTGATGAAAATACCGCTTCGGCATCAGAAATTGTAGCAGGAGCTCTACAAGATAATGACAAAGGAACCATTATTGGCCGCCGTTCTTTTGGCAAAGGTTTGGTGCAAGAAGAAATGGATTTAGGTGATGGTTCGGCAGTACGTTTAACCATTGCACGATATTATACGCCCACAGGACGCTCTATTCAAAAACCTTATGATCATAAAGGAAACAAGAGCTATTATAAAGAATATCAAAAGCGTATTTACAATGGCGAGTTGCTTTATAAAGATAGCATTCCGAAGGTAGATAGTTTGCAGTACAAAACACCAAAAGGAAAGATTGTTTACGGTGGTGGCGGTATTATTCCAGATGTTTTTGTAGCGATTGATACAACGTCATATCTAAATAATTTTTATTTCGGAACTATTAATACTTTCTCGTTTAAATACGTAGATACACACAGAAAAGAATTGACTAAAAAATGGAATTTAGATGATTTTATTAACTCTTTTGATACAGATGATAAAGTGCTTAAAACCTATCTTAATGAATTAAAATCGACAAAACCATCTGCAAAAACAAAAAAAATCATCAAACAATATTTAAAAGCTTCTATTGCCAATGATTTATTTGGCGATGTTGGTTTTTATAGAATAATGCAAACCAAAGACAAAATGCTGCAAAAAGTGTTAGAGTTGGAAAGTAGCAATTAAAAGCGTTCCTTTGTATTGATGAATATTACACTAACCCACAACAAAAAAATTTACTTTGCTTCCGATCAGCATTTAGGAGCGCCCACACCCGAAGCCAGTGCACCACGCGAAAAAAAGTTTGTAGCTTGGTTAGATGAAGTGCAAAAAGATGCCGAAGCTATTTTTATCTTAGGCGATTTGTTCGATTTTTGGTTCGAGTATAAAACGGTTGTTCCGAAAGGATTTGTACGTGTTTTAGGCAAATTAGCGGCAATAAAAGATAGCGGAATACCGATTTATTTTTTTGTAGGAAATCATGATTTATGGATGCGAGATTATTTTGAAAAAGAGCTCAACATTCCTGTATATCATCAACCAAAAGAATTTACCATCAATAACAAAACCTTTTTAATTGGTCATGGCGACGGATTAGGGCCAGGAGACAAAGGCTATAAACGAATGAAAAAAGTATTTACTTTTCCGTTATTTCAATGGGTGTTTCGGTGGTTGCATCCAGATATTGGCATGAAATTGGGGCAATATATGTCGGTTAAAAACAAACTTATTTCTGGCGATGAAGACGCAAAATATTTAGGAGATGATAATGAATGGTTGGTGCAATATTGTAAGGGGAAATTAACCACAAAACACTACAATTATTTTGTATTTGGTCACAGGCATTTACCCTTAGAAATCAATTTAAAAGACAACAGTACTTACATAAACCTTGGCGATTGGATTCATTATTTTACCTACGGTATGTTTGATGGAGAACAGTTTGTCTTAGAAAATAAAAAAAGCTAATTCTTTTAAAAAAAGAATTGAAGTCAGTAGATATTTGTATAATTTGAGTTTTTCCTTTATCAATAATTTTGTCTTAGATCTAAAATCTGATATAAAGTAATGAAATTTACAGAGAAAGAAATATATTTGTATCTGAATTATAACTTGATGAATACTACAGTCATTACCGAAAATAAAACAACAATTAAACTATTAACAACAGATTTAAAGCAACTAACAAAAGTTGGTTTGTCTTTAAGTGTGGTGTTTTCGTCTGTTGCAGGGTATTTATTAGCTGCCGAAACTGTAAATTATACCACATTAATTTTATTAGCAATTGGTGGTTATTTAATGGTTGGCGCATCTAATGCATTTAATCAAATTATAGAAAAAGATACCGATGCATTAATGCAACGTACCAAAGACCGACCTTTACCAACTGAAAGAATGAAAATTTCTACCGCCTTGGTTATTGCCATTGTTTTTGCCATTGTAGGAATTGCTATTTTATATTCTATAAATCCAAAAAGTGCACTTTTTGGTGCTATTTCAATCTTTTTATACACAAGCATTTACACACCATTAAAATCAGTTACACCTTTAGCGGTTTTTGCAGGCGCTATTCCAGGTGCTATCCCGTTTATGTTAGGTTGGGTTGCAGCCACTAATGATTTCGGAATGGAAGCAGGGTTTTTATTTATGATTCAGTTTTTTTGGCAATTTCCTCACTTTTGGTCAATAGGTTGGTTACAAGACGAAGAGTATAAAAAAGCAGGATTTAACATGTTGCCAATGGGAACAAAAGATACCGCCGCTGTAAAACAAATTATTTTTTACACAGTAATTATGATTTTGGTATCTATAGCACCCGTTTTAAAAATAACAGGAACATTTTACATACTACCAATAACCGCAGTGTTAATAGCAATTTTAGGAGGCGTAATGTTGTATTACGGGATACAGTTATATAAAACACAAGACAATAAAGAGGCAAGAAAATTAATGCTAGCCAGCGTTTTGTATATTACCGTAGTGCAAATAATATATGTGGTAGATAAATTTTTACATTAAAAAATGATACAATCAAATACATTACAAGAAGAATTAATATCGGCTAAAAGAAAATCAGCAAAACCTATGTTATGGGTTTCTATGATAAGTATGGTCATGTTTTTTGCAGGATTAACAAGTGCCTATGTAATTAGTATGGAAAGAGAAGATTGGGTCAGTTTTGATTTACCTCAGGCTTTTTACATAAGTACAGCCTTAATAATTGGTAGCAGTATTGCCATTTATTTTTCACAATTTTTCTTAAAAAAAGGAAACCGACAAACGTCTTTAATTCTAATAATTGTTACTTTAGCATTAGGAATTGGGTTTGTAATCTATCAATATATAGGATTTTTAGAATTAAAAAATTCAGGATTGTATTTTACAGGACCAGAAAGCACGGTGTCAACATCTTTTATAATAGGAATCACTTTTATGCATGTTTTACACCTAATAGCAGGTGTAATTGTATTGCTAGTAGTAATTTATAATCATTTGAAAAACAAGTATACACCCACTAATTTATTAGGGTTTGAGCTGGGTGCCATCTTTTGGCACTTTGTAGATGTACTATGGATTTATCTATTTTTCTTTTTCTATTTTATTAGATGATGAAAAATGCTTAGTTTTGAAAAAATGTTTAATAGAAATTAACTAATTAAAATTTATGGAAGTAAATGTTGCTATACCTTCAGATAAAAAACAAACTTGGAGCGGTGGAAGCGTAAAACCTTTTGGAGCGAGTTATGGTAAAATGATGATGTGGTTTTTTATCTTATCAGATGCCTTAACTTTTACAGGCTTTTTAGGAGCCTACGGATTAATACGTTTTAAATTTATTGATTCTTGGCCCATTGCCGATGAAGTATTTACACACGTACCGTTTACTCATGAAAGCTACCCAATGATTTATGTAGCCTTTATGACCTTTATTTTAATTGCATCATCAGTAACTATGGTGTTAGCCGTAGATGCAGGTCATCAAATGAAAAAAAACAAAGTAGCATGGTATATGTTTTTTACCATTATTGGCGGTATTATATTTGTGGGTTCTCAAGCTTGGGAATGGAAAACTTTTATTAAAGGTTCTTACGGAGCTGTTAAAACTACCGATGGTAAAATTTTACAATTTGTAAAAGACGGACATCAAATTGCAATTGCCGATTTTGTTCATGGCACTAGATCAGACGAAAGAGTACAGCAAACTAGAGAAAACGGATTGTGGTTTGAAAGTGAAGCAAGCATACCCGAATTTACTATTGATCAGGTAAAAGCTGCCTATAACGCAAATCCTGCAATTTTAATTAAATCAGAACTTATAGACCCAGCAACTAAGAAAAAAGTAATTCTTTCAAGAGAAGCAGGAGCCGCTTATTTAGCCAAAGGTAAAAATGTAGTACAAGGTGCAAATTTGGTAGAAAACGAATATGGTAAAACCTTATTTGCAGATTTCTTTTTCTTTATTACAGGTTTTCACGGTTTTCACGTAACCTCAGGTATTATTATTAATATTATCATTTTCTTTAATGTAATCTTAGGAACTTATGAAAAAAGAGGACATTACGAAATGGTAGAAAAAGTAGGTCTTTATTGGCACTTTGTAGATTTGGTTTGGGTATTTGTATTCACGTTCTTTTATTTAATTTAAAATTAAAAAGTAAAATGTCGCACATGCAATCACATACAGGTTTAATTTGGAAAGTATTTGGCTTTTTATCTTTGATTACCATAGTAGAAGTTTTTTTAGGTATTGT
>CAMZMA010000072.1 GCA_947311815.1 uncultured Flavobacteriaceae bacterium | reverse complement strand
GTAGTAAACCGACCAACAGCTCCTTTTTGGCTGGAATTCCACTGGATTTTTCTATCCTTAAAGTTAAAGTAATTGATTTCCTCAAAATCATGATCTTCTGTCGCCATCCAATAAATGGGAACAAAATTTTCTTTCGGATATTCTTGCTTTAAGTTTCACAAAGATTGATAGTAGATATAATTTTATACAAAAAATACAAAGGGCCTGTAAATAAATTTAGTTGATGCCCTGTTGTAATTGTAAAAGTGTTTTCTTTTTGCAGTAACTCGATGTTTTTAACAACTTTTTTATGCTTTCCTATATTTATATTTCTAAGATACTGCTTTCTTAAGACATAATTCAAAACTTCTCTTGACTCATTTTTAAAAGACTTCGTCTTTTTTTCAATCTGATGTTGAAATCCGTTTAAATCAGGGTAATTGTCGTAAAAGTGTTGTAATTTCTCGTTCTTTTCTAAATAATCATGCATGATTTTAGAGAAGAAACCTGTTTTTTGAAAAGGAATATTAGTTATTTTCATCAATTCTTTGAAATAATGTGTAAATATACGGTCTTTCGTCTCCATTCGGATTTAAAAACACATAATCAAAAGATGTGATTAACTTAAATTCTACCCCTAAACGTTCTTGTAACATATTGGCATCGTATCTAAAAACCTCTAAACCAGAACATTTTTTGGCTCCGTTTAAAGAGAATTCGGCAAGAATTACATATCCGCTCGGTTTTACCAACTTTTTAAGTAACTTAAAATAGGTGTTTTGCTCCTCATTTTTTGTAAAAAAATGTAAAACAGCTCTATCGTTCCAAACATCAACTGGTAATAACGTATTTAATTGAGTTGCATTGATTAAATCATCTACAATAAATTGTACTTTATCGGATGCTTTTCCGATCCGTTTTTTAAGTAATTTTAATGATTCACTAGACAAATCATTCGCAATTAAATTAGAATAACCTTCGCTTAATAAATCATCTATTATGGTTGAAGAGCCAACACCTACATTTAAAATAGTAGCATTTTTTGGCAATGGTATTTTATGTATTAATTCTAATGTTGGCGTAGAATTTTCTTCATACCATCCTAATTTTTCTGTTGTAGCATTACAATAAGCATTGTTCCAATGAGAAGTTTTATCCATCTTCCAAAAATACTGTTTTTATTTGAAAAATTTAGGATAAAAAAAAGAGGCTGTCTAAAAACAAATTTTAGGTAGATTTTTTTAAACCCCTCATTTTCACTTATTTAAGCCAAATCACAAAACCAAAAACTAGTATCATAATTAGTTTGTTTTTCTTGATGGCAATTATCATCCTCTTTATCGTGTAATGTGTAGTTTTTAAGTACTTTTTCGCCTATTTTAAACTCTATTGGATTGTTAAAAATAGGCCCATCAAATACAAAGGTATGAAACTCTCCGTTTTCTCCGCAAACATCTACATGATCTGGTAAATCGGCAATAAATTGTTCATCAATAATTCTACCTACAAACTCTTTTCCTAATAATTTAGCATTTACACAAACCGTAATCGCTTTAAAACCCAAATCTAAAAACTCTTTTAAAATTTCTTTGGTATCTCTTTTCCAAAGTGGATATACGCCTGTTATACCTACTTCTGCTAATTTTTTATCTCTGTATTCTTTTAAATCTTCTAAAAAAATATCGCCAAAAATAGTATGATGATATCCTTTTTCTTCTAACAAGCTCGTTTCTTTTTTCATGGTGGCATTGTAATCATCCATGGTTAAATCGGCTGAAAAATAAATTTTATGTAACGGTATTCCGATACTTGCAGCTTGTTTATTTAACAACTCTTCTCGCAACCCGTGCATAGAAATTCGGTTAAAATCTTTGTTTACAGTGGTTATTAACTGCGTTACATCAAACTCTTTATTTTGTATAACATGATACAATGCTAGTGCTGAATCTTTTCCAGAACTCCAATTAAAATAGGCTTTTTTCAATAGTTTATCTTTTAAAAAGCAAAGGTACTGTTAAAATAAAAAGATGCCATCAATATAACCTATTTATTCCTTACTTTTGGATACCCAAATTAATTTTAAAACCATGAATTTTAAAACCAACATCATCACTTTTCTTACTGTTGTTTTGATGAGTACCTTCGGATTTTCGCAAACCATAAAATCTCCTTCTCAATTTTTAGGATATGAATTAGGCACTCGCTTTTCGAGGCATCATCAAGTAGTTGCTTATTTTAAATATGTAAGTACAACGTTAAACAATGTAAAACTCGAAAAATACGGAGAAACAAATGAGCACAGACCCTTGTATTTATCGTTTATTTCATCCGAAGAAAATATTAAAAATCTTGATAATATCCGTAAAAATAATTTATCGCAAACGGGTATTTTAGAAGGAAAATCTACAAATGATGTTGCTATTGTTTGGTTGAGTTATAATGTACACGGTAACGAAGCATCGAGTTCTGAAGCATCTATGCAAACTTTGTACGATTTGGTTACAAAAAAACAAAATTGGCTACAAAATACTCTGGTAATTATAGATCCTTGTGTAAATCCTGATGGACGAGACCGCTATGTAAATTGGTTTAATCAAGTAAAAAACACCCCTTACAATGTGGCGCAAGCCGCCAAAGAACATCATGAGCCTTGGCCTGGGGGAAGACCCAATCATTATTTATTTGATTTAAACCGAGATTGGGCGTGGGTTACGCAAGTAGAATCGGCACAACGTATTGCAAAATACAATAAGTGGTTGCCTCATGTACATGTAGATTTTCATGAACAAGGAATTAACGAACCGTATTATTTTGCTCCTGCTGCCGAACCTTTTCATGAAATTATTTCTGATTGGCAGCGTAATTTTCAAACACAAATAGGAAAAAATCACGCACGTTATTTTGATAAAAATAGTTGGTTGTATTTTACCAGAGAACGTTTCGATTTATTTTATCCGAGTTATGGCGATACATACCCAACGTATATGGGCGCTATCGGAATGACTTATGAACAAGCGGGACACGGAAGAGCAGGATTAGGAATTACTACGGATGAAGGAGATGTACTAACTTTAAAAGATAGAATTGCACATCATACAACCACAGGATTATCGACCGTTGAAATATCTTCTAAAAATGCTGAAAAATTAAATATTGAATTTTCTAAATTCTTTAAAAACCATCATTTTACCTACAAAAGCTATGTTTTAAAAGGCGATGATGATAAAATCAATAAACTTACCAACTTTTTAGACAAACACGACATTACCTACGGTTTTGCAAATAAAAGTACGATAAAAGGATATGATTTCTCTACCCAAAAAGAAGGAAAAATGAATACTTCTAATCATGATTTGGTAGTGAGTGTTCATCAACCCAAAGGAAAAATGGTAAAAGTTTTGTTTGAACCCAAAGCAAAATTAACCGATTCTTTGACCTATGATATTACCGCTTGGTCTGTACCCTATGCACACGGTTTAAAAGCGATTGCGTCTAAATCTTTTGTAAAATCGCATCCTAAAACGGTTAAAAAAACTGTAAAAAACACTATTGATAAAAGAGCCTATGCTTATGTAGCCAAATGGAATCATTTGAAAGATGCTACTTTTTTAAGTCAATTGTTAAAAGCTGATATTAAAGTACGGTTTACCGAAAAACCCTTTACCACACAAGGAAACACCTACAAAGCAGGAACTTTGGTCATCTTAAGAACCGATAATAGAAAAAATAAAAAATTTGGTAGAAATTTGGTAGAAATTGCGAATACATTAGAACGAAAACTAACGCCAATTGCTTCAGGATTTGTAAATCACGGTCCTGATTTTGGTTCGTATAGTATTAAATCTATCAACAAACAAAAAATTGCGGTTCTCTCGGGCGATGGTGTTTCTTCGTTAAGTTTTGGCGAAGTTTGGCACTTCTTTGAAACACAATTGCACTACCCAATTACGGTTTTAGACACCGATTATTTTTCGTACACCGATTTATCGCAATTTGATGTGTTAATTATCCCTAACGGATATTATGGAAAAGTTTTGACTAAAAACACCTTAGAAAAAGTAAAAAAATGGACGCAAAATGGCGGTACATTAATTGCCATTCAAAGTGCTTTACAAAGTTTTGCTGATAAAAAAGGCTTTGGACTTGAACGTAAAAAAACAAAAAAAGACAGCACCGAAGTAAACCTGACTCCTTATAATATGAGAGAGCGAAAAAGTGTAAAAAATTTTATTACTGGTACCATTTTTAATGCCAAAGTAGATACTACACATCCGTTGGCTTTTGGTTATGGAAATCGTTATTTTTCTTTAAAATTAAATGCGAGTACTTACAAATATTTAAAAACTGGTTTTAATGTGGCTTATTTTGATAAAAACACAAGTAACATCTCTGGATTTGCAGGTAGTAAAGCGGTAAAAAACGTACCCGAATCTTTACTTTTTGGTGAAGAAAAAATGGGTAATGGAAGTGTTATTTACATGGTAGATAATCCGTTGTTTCGTTCTTTTTGGGAAAACGGAAAACTCTTTTTTGCCAATGCTGTGTTTTTAACAAATTCCGATAAATTGAGGTTGTAAAAAATTATTATCGAGGTCAGTAGATAACTGCATAGGTTTATTTATAGAGCTTTATAAATATGCTTTTTGTTAGTTCGAGCGCAGTCGAGAACTATTGAATATAATTTATCTCATAAAAAGGTCTCAACTTTAGTTTATTTTGAGCGTAGACGAAAGGCTCGACCATATGGTCATGAAACTATCTACTGATCTCTAAATTATTATTAATTCTTGGAATGATGGTAAACACAATACAGGCAAGTTATACCAATTTAATTATAAAACGTCTCATAAAATGAATTTAAATAATGATGATTACTTGTTATTCGCTTTTGACCTTTCAATGTTTTCTGTTTATTGTT
>CAMZMA010000071.1 GCA_947311815.1 uncultured Flavobacteriaceae bacterium | reverse complement strand
TGATTTGAGCTTGATTTTTTCCTTGTTTTATTGGTCTGTAACGGTTTGTATAAACGCAGTAGCGGATTTCAAAGCTACTGCTTTTCAATTTAGCACTACATTTTATACAAAGATACAAACTTTAATTTTAACACAAAACCGCTATTGCGTTTATACTTTGTTAGGCATCTGGCTTTTTAATTTAACGGTTTTATCATATCTATAAAATTCAAAGGTTTCACTAATACTTGTGCTCCGTCTAAACTTTTTCCTGTTTGAAAAATAGTTTTCCAATAATCATAAGTATTCTTTCCTGCAAAAAATGTACTCGCCATCCCTCTATCTTTCCATAATGGTAAATGATAAAGATTATCTATGAAATTTTCAATATTTGTCCATAATTGTTCGTCAAATGGAATTTGAAACATTTCATTATCATTTACCATTTTACCTGTATTTGTATAATATGCCTTAATTACCATTTTTAAATACAATAACCAATTATGCAAAATTTCTTCCTTACTAATTCTGTATGCGATTAAGTGATCATCTGTTATGTCTGTATCTTTTTTGTCTATTATTTTCTTTTCAATTCTACTTACTCCAATTTCAGGTTTGAATTTATTGATATAAATTTTTTCTGCTAAAATATTTAAAAGTTTAACAATTTGATTTATTTCTACTTCTCTTGGATTAAGACCTTCATCTGTTTTATAATCAATAGGTGTTTTTAATATTAATTTTGTACTAATAAATGAAGAAAGAATAGTTTTGTCAAACGCACTATACGAAATTGGCAAATCTTTTGCTTTTCCTTCAAAATCAATGTATGCTTTTAATTTATTATCTTTTGAATTTGTAACAGAGTGTTTTATTGCGTCTGTTACATATTTTTTAATGTTTGCGCCATCTCCTTTGAAGTAATCTATTAATTGTTGTTCAGAAAAAGAAAAATTATCTTCTTTTAAATCGTGTTCAATTTGATACCTTTTTACTCTCTCAGCATATAAAGTATTATTTAATTGACGCATAATAGATTTGTCAAAAGCAATTTGCCTTAATAAACTTCCAGCATTCGTATTTGTTTCTGTTAATCTGTCGATATTTGGTTCAAGAAACACTCTAATCACCATTTTTTTTGTTCCTAATAAAATTTGGGCAACCGCTTTGTGTTGTCCGTCAAATATTTGTAGTTTACCATTGTTAATTCTCGCTAAACTTAAATGTAATTGTGGGTTTCCTTTATCAAATTCTTTTATTAGTTTTCCAATTGAGCGATTTATTCCTCTTGGATTAATTATTTTATCGTGAAATAAATATTCTATAGGTACTTCTATGAAACAAGATTTTTCACCTGATAAATTATCTATAAAAATAGGTGTTTTGTAAATAGTATTATCTCCATTATCTGAAAATGAATATTTTAAAGTATTGTTGTTTTCAATTGAATATTTAAATTCAAATTTAGAGCCCTTATAATATTTTAAAATATCATCTAATGATGCTGTTTTATTTCCTTCAAGTTGAACTTTACTCTGTATTTTCTTTAGTCGTGCTAATATTTTTGCAATTTTAAGATTTGCATCTTGTTTCGATTTATTACAACTCTCGTGCGTTACAGCAAAATTTTCTTCAATATCTTTTCCCTTATTTGCTAATGGAATAATATGGTCAATATTAGTAGAGTTTACTTCTAAGTCAATTTCTTCTTCACAAATGAAGCATCTTGAATTTTGTATAGACCACAATTTTTTAGTAAGATTTGAATAATCATCTTTCGACAATGATGATAAATATTTAGATGCCATATTAATTAATTTTTGAGTTGTTTTTTTTGCTTGTGCCTAACGGTGTGTATAAGAATAGTAAGGGATTTAAAATACACTTACTTTCGGTTTAGCAATTAGCACAATTTACAATTTTTCTTTTAAAATAATCACGCAAAATTGTAAATTTTGCGGACTTTGTAAAATGCACTAAACTTTGGATTAAGCACTAAAACCCTTATTATTTTTATACTTTGTTGTGTTTTCGTTTTTTATAATTTCATTCGTCCCAATATTTCACTCGGTTTTGTTTCACTTTTATCAAGTCCACCATAAATATTAAATGATGTTAGTTTCATTCCACAAAACTCTACAATCTGCTTTTGAATAGTTTTTCTTATTCGTCTATTTGCCCCTGTAATACTGTATATAAATGTGGGTGCTCCTGTAGTTGTGTAAACCTTTACAGATTTATTAATTAACAATCCTTTGGGTCGAGAGTTAACATAAGTAAAAGCAAAGCCTTTTGATAAATTCCATTCAAAAAAGTTTTTTAGAATTGATGGCATTCCGCCCCACCAATATGGAAAAATAAAAACTAACTCATCAGCCCATTTTATTTTTTCTTGATAATACTCCATTTCTGATGTTTTTTCTAATTTATTTGCATTGTCAAAATTGAAAAAAGGCTGTTGATGTTTTTCTCGATACAAATCAATAATGTCAATTTTATATCCTTTTACTTTTGCTAAATCCATATATTTTTCTGCCATTGCAAATGAAAAACTACCTTTTTTTGGATGGGCAATTATTATTAAACTATTCATTATTTAATTAGATTTGTTATTATTCTTGATAAGTACTTGTTTAATTCTTTAATTTCTTTTTTAGAAAAATTATTTGTTGCTTGCTTAATACTTTGAGACGCATTCTTTTCTGTTTGTTTAATGACGTTTATTCCTTTTTTAGAAATAGATAATATAGTGTTTCGGTTGTCAATATTTGATTTAGTTTTTGTTATTAATTCCGATTTTAATAGATAAGAAACAAGGCTATTTATTGTGGCTTTAGTTTTTAAAGTAATTTCGGATAATTCTTTTTGATTTTTTGAGCCTTTTACAAGTATTTGTAATATTATCCACTGTTCAGATGTAATCCCTGTTTTACTTTCTAATAAGTTTTTAGATAAACTATTTGTTAGTAATCTTGAAGATTTACCTAATAATTCTCCTGTTTCAAATATTTTCATATCGCAAAGATATAACAATAGTGTGAATTCGTACTAATATTAAGTAAGAAAAATGAATGTGATTTTTATAACTTTAATTTCTTGAATTCAGAGGGTGTTTTTTTTAATGAAACACAACGTTGAGCATATGCCCAGTGGCGAACTTTTAAAAAACAAAGTTAAT
>CAMZMA010000070.1 GCA_947311815.1 uncultured Flavobacteriaceae bacterium | reverse complement strand
TTTTGAATGCTACAAAATGCAAAATAATTATCCTAATATGATACTTGCGGATTTAAGGTTTATAGAAAAAATTTACGAGTATAAATCCGCCAAAAAGAAGTAAGGAGTAAATGGCAGGATACATTTTAAATGCCGTCACAAAATCGCCATGTAAAAAAGCAATTATGGCACGTTGTAAGCCACATCCTAAACAATCAAAACCTAAGAATTTTTTGCTTAAACAAGGCAACATGTAATCTTCTAAATCTAGAAACATTTTTCTTTTTTTAAGGTTTAATTAACATTTTACCTGTTTAAAACTATTAATTTCACAAAATTACTATAAAAATCAATTTAAAAATGAAAAAAATAATTCTTTCTGCTATGGCTTTTAGCCTTATTTTTGCATCCGCTTGTAAAAACGAACACATGAAACATACCGATATAAAACCTCCTGTTGCAGAGAAAAAACCAACAAAATTAGAAAAACACGGAGACGTTAGAACAGACAATTATTTTTGGATGCGTTTAACTGACGAACAAAAAAAAGCCGATAGAAAAGACGCTCAAACCCAAAAAGTATTAGATTATTTGAATGCAGAAAACAAGTATTATGATACTGTTACAGCGCATTCTAAAGATTTTCAAGAAGATTTGTTTCAAGAAATGAAATCTCGCATTAAAGAAGATGATGAATCTGTACCCTACAAAAAGAACGGATATTTTTATATTACACGGTATGAAAAAGGAAGTCAATATCCT
Organism: uncultured Flavobacteriaceae bacterium; assembly: GCA_947311815.1. Lineage (GTDB taxonomy): Bacteria > Bacteroidota > Bacteroidia > Flavobacteriales > Flavobacteriaceae > Polaribacter. The sequence continues at coordinate 4,289 of CAMZMA010000070.1, read as the reverse complement.
ATTCATTCTCGTAAAAAAGGAAGTTTAGACGCTAAAGAAGAAATTTTATTTAATGTAAATGACGAAGCCAAAGGACACGATTATTTTCAGTTAGGAGGCTTAAATGTGAGTCCAGATAACAAATTAGTAGCTTTTGCAGTTGATACTGTTAGTAGAAGACAATATGTTATTAAGATTAAAAATTTAGAAACAGGCGAAATTTATCCTGATGAAATTATCAACACTACAGGAGGTTCTGTGTGGGCAAATGACAATAAAACATTGTTTTACACTCAAAAAAATCCGACAACTTTAAGAAGCGAAAAAATAATTAGACATACATTAGGTGCCAACACATCAAAGGATGTAGTAGTTTTTCATGAAAAAGACGATACTTTCGGTACATATGTTACCAAAACAAAATCGCAAAAATATATTGTTATAGGTTCTTACAGTACTTTATCAACAGAAACTCAGGTATTAAATGCGGATAATCCTTCAGGGAATTTTAAACTCATACAACCTAGAGAAAAAGATTTAGAATACAGTGTTTCTCACTACGAAGACTCGTTTTACATCTTAACTAATAAAGACGGAGCAAAAAACTTTAAGTTGATGAAAACTCCAGAAAATAAAACTTCAAAAGAAAACTGGGTAGATGTAATTCCGCATAGAGACGATACTTTATTAGAAGATATCTCTATTTTTAAAGACTATTTGGTCTTAGAAGAAAGAAACAACGGATTGAACAAAATCCGTATCAAACGATGGGACAATACCAAAGATTACTATTTGCCTTTTGATGAAGAAACGTATTCGGCAGGAGTACACGGAAATCCAGATTTCGATACAGAAATCATCCGTTATTCGTACAATTCTATGACTACACCAAGTTCTGTTATCGATTTTAATATGAAAGATAAGTCGAAAGAAATTAAGAAAGAACAAGAAGTGTTAGGAGGTAAGTTCGATAAAAATAATTACACCAGTAAACGTATTTGGGTAACTGCAAGAGATGGTAAAAAAGTAGCCGTTTCATTGGTGTACAGAAAAGATACAAAAATCAATAAAAATACACCACTTTTACAATATGCATATGGTTCTTACGGCTATACTATTTCTGATGGATTCTCTACCACACGCTTAAGTTTGTTAGATAGAGGCTTTGTTTATGCCTTGGCACACATCCGTGGAAGCCAGTACTTAGGAAGACAATGGTACGAAGATGGTAAATTATTAAAAAAGAAAAACACGTTTACAGATTTTGTAGATGTTTCTAAATATTTAATTGAAAATAATTACACATCCGCAGACCATTTATACGCAATGGGAGGTTCTGCAGGTGGTTTATTAATGGGAGCAATTGTAAATATGAATCCTGAATTGTATAACGGAATTATAGCCGCTGTACCATTTGTTGATGTAATTTCTACGATGTTAGATGATAGTATTCCGTTAACCACAGGAGAATATGACGAGTGGGGAAATCCGAATGATAAAGTATATTATGACTATATAAAATCGTATTCGCCTTACGATCAAGTAACCGCAAAATCCTATCCAAATATGTTGGTTACTACAGGTTTACACGATAGTCAAGTGCAATATTGGGAGCCTGCAAAATGGGTTGCAAAATTACGCGAATTAAAAACCGACAACAACTTTTTGTTTTTACATACCAATATGGAAGCGGGTCATGGTGGGGCTTCTGGACGATTTGAAGCCTTAAAAGAAACCGCAAAAGAATATACTTTTTTCTTAGATTTAGAAAATAAGTTAGAAAAATAATGTATTTTTGTGCAAGAATCAAAGGAGTCAATCTTTGACTCCTTTGATAAATGCAAAAGAATGACAAGACATCAAGGAATTACCAAAAACATCTTAGAATTAATCGGGCAAACGCCTTTAGTTCAACTTCATAACATTACAAAACACCTTTCAGGAAACTACTTTGCTAAATTAGAAGCGTTTAATGTGGGGCATTCGGCAAAAGACAGAATTGCACAACATATTATTGCACAAGCCGAAGCAAAAGGGTTGATAAAACCTGGAGATACCATTATAGAAACCACTTCTGGTAATACAGGGTTTTCTTTAGCAATGATAAGTGTTGTAAAAGGATACAAATGTATTTTAGCAGTTACAGATAAATCCTCAAAAGATAAAATTGATATGCTTAGAACAATGGGAGCAGAGGTACATTTATGTCCTGCAAATGTAGCGGCAGATGATCCTCGTTCTTATTACGAAGTTGCCAAAAGATTGCACAAAGAAAATCCGAATTCAATTTATATCAATCAATATTTTAACGAATTAAATATTGAAGCACATTACAAAACTACAGGCCCAGAAATTTGGGAACAAACCAACGGAAAAGTTACACATGTTGTAGTAGCAAGTGGAACAGGAGGGACCATTTCGGGTATTGCACGTTATATAAAAGAACAAAATCCTGATGTAAAAATTTTAGGAGTTGATGCGTTTGGTTCGGCAATTAAAAAATACCACGAAACAAAAACTTTAGATATGGAAGAAATCTATCCATATAAAATAGAGGGTATGGGAAAAAATTTAATTCCAACTGCTACAGATTTTGATAGTATTGATGTGTATGAAAAAGTAACCGATAAAGATGCAGCGTGTAAAGCCAGAGAAATTGTAGTGACCGAAGGTATTTTTCCTGGGTACACAAGTGGTGCTGTAATGCAAGCAACAGAGCAATATGCAGCAAAAGGAATGTTTTCTGACGATAGCTTTGTTGTTTTGGTTTTTCCAGATCACGGTTCTCGATATATGAATAAGATTTACAATGACGATTGGATGAAAGAACAAGGTTTTTTTGATTGTAATCAGTTAAAAAAGAGAATGAAATTAGTGTAAAAACAAATTTCCAAAAAATAAATTTAACCTGTAATTGATCAAACTTTTACAGGTTTTTTGCTCGAAAAAGTATGAATCCTGTTCAAAAAAATAAATGTACAATACACTAAAAATTATAATCATACTGATAACGAGGTTATTATGTTGTTTTTTCTAATTTTTCTTAGGTCGAACTCAAGTTTTAACTCTATTTACAATACGGTTATCAGAGTCTTCGGTTTGATTTTTAAACAGAATTATTCTTACACTCCCATCCGAAAGTTTCTCAAAAATAGTTAAATTTCGTTCCTATCCCTTATAAACAGGCTTTAATTTTTTATTTTTCAAGAAAATAAGTCTGTATTAAATTTTAAAATAGCTTGTGGTTTTCCTCTAATTCTTTTTGCACCTTCACTCACTTGATTGCAGACGTAGTCTAGGGTTAGGTAAAAAGTAAGGCATATTCTTATTTTTTCTACAAAATTAGAAAATGCGTGTTTTTTCTTAGCAATTGTCCTGACAATTAGTTGTAGTAGTAAATAAGTAATCAAAGCAATGTATATTTGAGATTTTACAGCATTTTCGCTTGTTCCTACAAAAGTTTTAATCTGTAAATTCTGTTTAATTGCTTTGAAAAACAATTCTATATCCCAACGTTTTTTATACAAATCGGCTATTGTTCGTGCTTTCCAATCTAATTGGTTGGTAATTATCTCTATGACTTTGTTCTCATCAGCTTTATAAACGTGTACTAAACGCAATTTCACCTCATTAATGCCTGTTTTAATTGCTTTGAGACTAGAAAGGGTTATTATCTCATCTTTTAAAATATCTTGGTCTGTATTTTTAGGAAGCTCTAACTCTTTGACTGTTTTGAAAATGGTATTGGTTTTAATGCGTGTTACAAAAACATTCTTAGCATTTACTCTTTGTAACATTAAAAGAAAATCAAAATAGGCTCTATCTTCTACTATTATTGTGCCTTTAGAGAAAACTAATTGCTCTAAGCCATGTCTATCGTGAAGTTTTGCGGCAGTAATATTTACAACATCTGGAATCATCATTGTATCGTCCCAACAGGTGTGTATTTTAATACCCCCTTTTGCTGTCCGAAACTTTGCCCAATCAAACATAGACAAGCATAGACTAATAATAGTACTATCTATAAGTTTTATGCTTCGGTCTTTAATTTCTTTGATTACATGAGATTGATGTCGTTTTGAAAGGATGTGATTATAATGCGTTAACAATCTACTATAAAGTGTTTTAAAGACTTTGTAACTCCTGTTCTTATTGCCATCACTCATAGTAGATCGAGCTGGACTTTGAGTAAGACCTAGGCTTGATATAAACCTTTCTGAAACCCCAATACCAGTAGAAATATCGCTTAAAGTTAAGCATTTATTAAGCTGTCCGAAAGTTAAAGATACAAACTGGTCAAGGGTCTTATA
>CAMZMA010000069.1 GCA_947311815.1 uncultured Flavobacteriaceae bacterium | reverse complement strand
TCAACCCTTTAATTCTATCGTTACTTGTTCCTTTGGCCGAAATAAATAATATAGGTACTTCACTCTCCTTCCGTATAATTTCGCAAATATCAAAGCCATTAACCTCTGGTAACATCACATCTAAAATAATTAAATCAAACTCATTGTTTATTAAAGATAACGCCTCATTGCCAGTTTTTGCCTGAGTAATTTCATAATTTTCTAATGATAAATTTAAAGTCAACACTTCCATTAAACTTTCTTCATCCTCTACTAATAATATTTGCTTCAAATTGACAGGTATTAAAAATTAATGCTCAAATTTAATCAAAAAGAAGTTAAATTTGCAAACAATGACACAATTACATAAAGTATATATAGGTGTAGGAACTAATTTAGGAGATAAGTATCAAAATATTTATTTGGCTTATCAACAAATTCAAAAACTGGTTGGCAACATCACATCAAAATCATCTATTTATGTTTCAGAGCCATGGGGATTTGAATCGACAGAACTTTTTTTTAATACTGTAATTGAAGTCCACACTCAACTATTGCCTGAACAATTACTTGACACTTTAAAATATATTGAAAAGAAATTAGGAAGAAAAGAAAAGACATCTACAGAATATCAATCTAGAATAATAGATTTAGATATTATATTTTATGATGACCTGATTATAAACAATAAACACTTAACCATTCCACATCCTTATTTTAAACAAAGGGATTTTGTATATATGCCTTTATTAGAAATTGATGAAAATATCATTAATCCTATTACTAATAAAAAAGTAAGCTTGGAAGTGGAACAAAAAAAATTGGAAAAGTTTTTCAAAAAAAATGGTTGAATTGTTTTAAAACGAAAAAAAATAACTATTATTGCAATGAATTTAATAAATAAAAATAAATCAATATAACAATGAAAAGACAAAGTTATAAAGGATTAGCTGCATTTACAGTTGCAACAGCATTGTTAACTGGATGTAAGTTAATAGGAGATGTAGAATATACATTAGATAAAGACCCTGTTGAAATGCACGGTGATAGTGTTAGAGTAAACATAACTGTTAAAGTACCAGAAAAAGGACTAAACAAAAAAGCAGTTGCAGTGATTACACCTATGTTAGGTGACAAAGCTTTTCAACCCATTACTATTCAAGGGCAAAAAGCAACTGGAAATGGACAAACTATTAATTTTAAACCAGGTGGTACAATTAATTACACTGATGTAATTCCTTACTCGCCTGATTTAGAAAATGCAGATTTAAAAGTAACTGGTACTGTTACTAAAGGTAAAAAAGAAAAAGCAATAGAAGAAAAGAAAATTGCTGATGGTACAATTGTTACACCATTATTAGTTCAAAATGATGATAAAGCCATTTTAGCTCAAGATCAATTTGTAAGAACTACTGAAGAAACATTTACTGGATCTAATGGTATTCAAGTTAATTTTGACAAAGCTAAAGCTAACGTTAAATCATCAGAATTAAAACAATCAGATATTAAAGAGTTAGAAGAATTTTTAACCGCTTCAATGTCTAATCCTAAAGTAGCTCCAAAAGCTATTCAATTAATTTCGTATGCTTCTCCAGAAGGTGAAGTTGGAAAAAACTCTGAATTAGCTACTGATAGAGCTAATAACACTAAAACAGCTTTAGAAGGGATTATTTCTAAATTAGAAAAAAATCAACTAACTGATGGAAAAAAGATGGTAAGCATGAATTCTATTATTCAAACAATGCCAAAAGGTGAAGATTGGAATGGATTTAAAACAGCAGTTGAAGCTTCTGACTTAGAAGACAAAGATTTAATTATTCGTGTGTTGAGCATGTATAAAGACCCTAACCAAAGAGAAGAGGAAATTAAAAAAATGGCTAAAACTTACAAAAAGTTAGAAAAAGACATTTTACCTCCTTTAAGAAGAACTCAAATTAAAGTAGTTTATGACAAAATTGGTTGGTCTGATGAAGAGTTAAAAGCATTATCTGTTTCTAACCCTGACACTTTAAATGTAGAAGAATTATTATTTACTGCTGGTTTATATGATAACTTAGAAGATAAAATGAGATTATATAAAGAAGTAGTTAGACAATATCCTGAAGATTGGAGAGGACATAACAATGTTGGTGTAATTTACTACATGCAAAATGACCTTTCTAGTGCTAAACCATATTTTGAAAAAGCTAACAGCTTAAACGAAAATGCTATTTCGTTAAACAATATGGGTATTTTAGCTCGTCAATCAGGCGACAGAGTAAAAGCTGCTGAATTATTTAACCAAGCTTTATCGGCAGGTTCTGAAGTTAAATATAACTTAGGAATTATTGATATTCAAAACGGTAACTACGAGCAAGCTATTGGTAATATGGGGTCTGAAAACACATTTAACAAAGCTTTAGCTCAAGTGTTAAACCACGACTATGATGCAGCAATGTCAACTTTAGACGCTTCTGCTGACGCCAACACTGCTATTGGTTACTACTTAAAAGCAATTATTGGAGCAAGACAAAATAACTTAGATTTATTAGTTAATAACTTAACGTCTGCCATTGCTAAAGATTCTAGCTTAAAAGCTAAAGCAGCTAAAGATAGAGAGTTTATTAAATTCTTTGACAATGCCGCATTTGCCACATTAGTTAAATAAGAATAAAAAAATAATATTTTTAATCCCCAATCGTTTTACGGTTGGGGATTTTTTTGTATATTAGTAAGGTGAAAAACATTAATTCATATTCTTTTTCTAATTTTTACAATGCTAACACTTTTGTAACCCCTTACAACTACTACGCAGACGTAATTAGCCAAAACGACTACTTCCCGTTTGGTATGTTGTTGCCTAATAGGCATGAGGCTGGTAATGAGTATCGTTATGGGTTTAATGGTATGGAGAAGGATGACGAGATTAAGGGTGAGGGGAATTCCTATGATTTTGGCGCTAGAATTTATGATAGTAGAGTTGGGAGGTGGTTGAGTGTGGATGCTCATGAAAGAAATTATCCAAGCATGAGTCCTTACAATTATGTTGGAAATAGCCCTCTTATATTTACTGATCCAGATGGAAATGATATTAAACCTGTTGATAGTCATTCTGAACAGATGTTATATGATGATTTCGATAATTTTTATTTAACCCTTAAATTTGGAGGGAATAAAAATATAAATAACGTAGCTACATTTTTTGGAATTGTTGATCCTAAAATGGTGAAGCTGTTGAAACAACAGTTGGGATTGTTCATAATTCTAAGAATGGTGCACATATTATACCAGCAAGACCAGAATAGAATAAAAACAATTATGAGAACTCAGAAAGAAATAGAATATAGAACAAGAATTCTTATGGAAGCCTATAGAGCTATGATAGGTAACATTTCCATTAATATGAGAAAGATTTCATTAAAATGGACGGATGATGACATTGTAATTAGGACCTACTTTTCACATGAACCAACGGAAGAAGAAGAAGAAATGATAAGTGAAATAATGACAGAAATAATAGCAGGGCTACCAAATATTAAGTCCTGTAAAGAAGAATGTTTGTATAGTGATAAACCATTACATGATCTTGAACCATTTGGGGAAGTAATATTTTTGAGAAATGAAGATTAATTAATAAGGGAATAAAACATCAATAGAACATCCATCTGGTGAAAATACAGGAAATATTTGATAATAACATCAGAAGGGGAAATAAAAGAAACTAAAGGTAGTGGTTATTAAAACTTACGTTATGAAAAAGTGGTTTTTATTTTTATTTTTAAATGTAATAAATTTATATGCTGAAGACATTAACAATATTATAGAAAATTATAATCGTTACTGTGAATCAATATTTAAAAAAAAATCTTTTAAAGAATTTATAAATATATTAAACACATCAAATTTGAAAAAATCATATATAGATAGAAGGGTGTGCAAAAAAATATTTAACTCAAAGTATTATGATTTTGATAAAAAAAATAGTAGGATAGAAAAAATCAATTTTAAAAATAATTTTATAACTGGGGAGTTTATAATTGTACTTTGTACTCAAATCAATTTATTATTGTTAAAACCAATGAATTTTAGTAGATTGAATAGTGAATATACAAGACAAATAGATGGTCTTTTATTTTACTTTAATGATGATTTTTATTTTATAGGTAAATGGAAACATAGTAGAGGTACAAAAAAACAATATCAGAGAGTGTCAAGTATCATTAAATATTCAAAATCTCTTAAATTAAAATCTATGTTACAATTCAATTTTACTAGAGAAGTTGATGATAAAATTGAATATAGATATATATATCCAACTAAAAAAAATGTAGTTTTACTAAATGATTTTTATAAATTTAACAATAATAGTTTTTTATACTATATAGACCTGCTAAATAAGAAAAATCACATTAATCTCTATGAATCTATTATGGAACCAGTAAGAAAAGAAGAAATTCTATTAATTTCAGGTAATGTTCTTTTTGCTCCAGCTCCCGCACGAAAAAAAACATTAATTAACCCCAGCTCTTTCTAAGTAACCCCGAACCCCCGAGAGTTTTTTTAGTGGACCCGCCCAATTTCGTGGGTATCTAGACACACTATTACGAACACTACTATTATGGAAGTTAGAAATAACCGTCTAATCTACCAACTTTAACTCTAAAGCATTGTCGTAGATATCTTTAATTTCGTTAACAAAACCATAATGTTCATCATCTACACACATTTTACCTTTTGTAACGTGACCTAAAAGTGTGTAAGGCAC
>CAMZMA010000068.1 GCA_947311815.1 uncultured Flavobacteriaceae bacterium | reverse complement strand
TTAGTGCAAAAGTACAGTTTTTAATCAAAATAGCAAGTTAATTATATACTTGTATATATTGCTGCAAAAGTTGATTGTGTTTACCTCTCATTTGCATGGTAATTTGATGGTTATCAAAATTAAAATGAAGAATTCCGAAACTAATTTGATGTATTACTTTTCCTAGTCTTTTAGGGTTCAATTCGCCCGAATAATTCGTGTAAGCGTGAGTTAATCCACTAGAAGTAAAATCGATAATAGGATAAGAAACACCATCAATAGGCAGAAGAGAAAACTCAGAAATATGTCTATCGCCCGAAAGTACTAATACTCCTTTTGCATTCGTTTTTTTTATGATGTTGATAAATTTATCTACTTCATGCGGAAAATTACCCCAACATTCAAATCCGTGTTTGTTAGATAATAGTTGAATGCTGCTTATAATAATATTAAAATCTGATGTTGAATTGTTAAGTTCTTTTTCTAACCAAATCCATTGTTTTTTTCCTAAAATAGTTCCTTGTCCGTATAAATTTGCTTGATATCTTTTTCCTTTTATTGTTGATTTTGTTAGAGCAGTTCTAAAATATCGAGTATCTAAAACAATTACTTTTACACTTCCTTTTTTGCTGTTAAAAGTGGTTGAATGATACACGCCTTCTTGTTTTCTACGAACATCATTTTTGTCAACGTGTAAAAAATCTAAAAATAATTGTTGACTTTCTTTTTTTAGAGGATACTCACTGCCAGCATCATTCGCGCCATAATCATGATCATCCCAAGTACCAATAACGGTAACATTTTTTGTAAACTCTTTGTATCCTTTTTGTTGCCATTGTTCTTGGTAACTTTTTTTTAGTTTTTTGCTTTTTTTAGTGTCAGAATAAATAACATCACCACCCCAAATCCACACGTTTGGTTTGTTTTTTAAAATTTCTTTCCATAGCACATTTGTTTTGTATTGTCTATTGCAAGAACCGAAAGAAATGGTAAAATCAACGTCTTTTTTTTGAGAATGTGCGGGAATAATCATCAAAAAAATCAGAAATAAAGAAAAGAAATTTTTCATATACAGTAAAAATTATTGAACTGTAAATGTAACAAGATTTTAAGAAAATTTTTTCAATAAAATTGTATATTCGCCACCTATGATTTTAAAACAAATAGAAGCGTTACAGGTTTTTTTAGAAAAACCCAAAAATATTGTGATTGTAGGACATAGAAATCCTGATGGAGATGCCATGGGTTCTACTTTGGCAATGTATCATTATTTGTTAAAAAAAGGACATCAACCAACCGTTGTTGTGCCTAATGAATATCCACAATTTTTACACTGGTTACCAGGTTCAAATGATGTGTGTAGGTTTGATAAACAGAACAAACAATCGCAAAGAGCTATAAAAAAATCTGATATTATCTTTTTATTAGATTTTAATGCGTTGCACAGAGTTGGTGTAGATATGCAAAAAACATTAGAAAAATATCCAAATGATTTTGCAATGATAGATCACCATCAACAGCCAGATGACGTTGCAAAATATATGTATTCTGATACCGAAATCTGTTCTGCAAGTCAAATGGTGTATCATTTTTTAGAAATGATGAATGATGTTCATTTAATTGATAAAGAGATTGCTACTTGTTTGTATACAGGTATTATGACAGATACGGGTTCTTTCAGATTTAGATCTACCACAAGTACAACGCATAAAATTATTGCCGATTTAATAGATAAAGGCGCAGAAAATGATAAAATTCACAACAATGTGTACGACTCAAATTCTTACGGAAGGCTTTTATTACTGGGGCAATCATTGAGTAATTTACAAATAAAACCTGAGTATAAAACGGCTTTTATTACCTTAACAGATGATGAAAAAAAACGTTTTAGTTTCGAAAAAGGAGATACAGAAGGTGTTGTAAATTATGCCTTATCATTAAAAGATATTGTTTTTGCGGCTATTTTTATTGAAGATAAAGAGCAAGGAATTATAAAAATATCATTCCGTTCTAAAGGGAGCTTTTCTGTAAATCAATTTGCAAGAAATCATTTTGAAGGAGGCGGACATGACAATGCTGCAGGAGGAAAAAGTGACTTGTCTATGGATAAAACTATTGTTAAATTTAATAGTTTATTGCCAAAATATAAAGAAGAATTAAAAGTGTCGTATGAGAATTAGTGCCCTTTTTTTAGTAGTATTATTTTTTGTTAGTTGTACAGAAACTGTGGCAAGAAAACCAATACATCCAAAGCCCTCAACAACTATAAGTGGTTTGGTAAAAGAAAATAAATTACTAAACGATATTGAAAATAAAAAAATTGAACAACTAATTAAAAGAGATAGTACAAACAAATATATACAATCTACAAAAGGATTTTGGTACACCTATATTAAAAAGATAAACGAGCAAACTCAAAGCCCCCAAAAAGGAGATGTTGTGACCATTTCGTATGATATAAAAAATTTAAAAGGAGGACTTTTATATTCAAAAGAATCATTAGGAATTAAACAATACAAAGTAGATAAAGAAGATTTTATTTCGGGTTTACAAGACGGAATAAAATTGATGAAAAAAGGAGAAAGTATTACATTTGTCATTCCATCTTACAGAGCTTTTGGTCTTACAGGAGATGGAAATAAAATAGGAATCAATCAATCAATCATAAGTACATTAACATTAATAGATATAAAAAAAAATGAAGACAATTAAATTTTTAATCGCAGGATTATTACTAGTAACGGTAGCATCTTGCTCAAAAAACGGAGTAACTAACAAATCATTAAATACACAAATTGATTCTGTAAGTTATGCGTTGGGTTTAGATATTGCAGATAAACTGAAAATGAATTTTAAAGACGTAAATGAAGATTTGTATCTTCAAGGGTTTCGTAACGGATTAGACTCTACCAATATAAAACTTGATAAAAAAGAAGTTGGCAAAATAATTAGAACATTTTTTCAAAAGCAACAACAAGAAAGAATGAAAAAACAACAAGCCGAAGCCGCTAAAAAAGCGTTAGAAAAATTTGGCGATAACAAAAAAGCAGGAGAAGATTTTTTAGCCAAAAACAAAACTAAAAAAGGTGTTGTTACCACTGCTAGTGGATTACAATATTTAGTTTTAAAAGAAGGTAAAGGAGCTAAAATTCCAAAAGCAGGAAGAGTAAAATTACATTATCACGGTACCTTAACAGATGGTTCAGTTTTTGACAGTTCTGTCGAAAAAAAGAAACCATTAACACATAGTGT
>CAMZMA010000067.1 GCA_947311815.1 uncultured Flavobacteriaceae bacterium | reverse complement strand
TAGATAATTTGTTTTTTTTAGAAAACACTTTAATTTCTTTTGTAAGAGAATTTGTGTTACAAGGAGGTACACATTTATTGTTAGATGAAGTACATAAATACCCTCAATGGTCTAGAGAACTAAAACTTATTTACGATCAATATCCTAAATTAAAAACAATATTTACATCATCTTCTATTTTAGAAATATACAAAGGAGAGTCCGATTTAAGCAGAAGAGTAGTTACATATCATTTAAAAGAATTATCATTTAGAGAATTTGTTCTTTTTGAAAGCGGTATAGAATTACCAAAAGTAAGTTTGTTAGACATTATTAATCATCATAAAAAAATAGCAAAAGAAGTAACCGAAAAAATACCTGTACCAATAAAGCATTTTAGCAATTACCTATCGTACGGAGCTTATCCTTATTTTTTAGAAAACAAAAATAGTTATATACAAAAAGTAACAAATACCGTAAACCTTATCTTAGAGAGCGATTTAAATATTGTAGAAAACATGACCTATTCTAATAGTTTGAAAATAAAAAAACTACTCGTAGCTGTAGCTCAAGTTGTGCCTTTTACACCAAATATTACCAAATTAAGCGAGCGTTTGGGTGTGAAAAGAGATTTTTTAATTAACGCAATAAAATTATTAAATAGAGCTGACTTAGTAATTGAATTATTTAAACCAACCAAAGGAATAGGAGCATTAACGAAACCTCAAAAACTATATTTAAATAACACGAATTTAATTTTTGCTCTTGGTAAAAACAATACAGAAATAGGTACTTTAAGAGAAACTTTTTTTGCAAATCAAATGAAATATTTACATGAAATTCACTTGGCAGAAAAAGGAGATTTTTTAATCAACAGAAAATATACATTTGAAATAGGAGGGAAAAACAAAAAAACAAAACAAATTAAAGATGTACAAAATGCTTATATAGTTAGAGATGACATCGAAATAGGAACTCTAAACATCATTCCTTTATACCTATTTGGCTTGTTGTATTAAAAAATAGTGCTTTTGGTAAAAAGGTAACTTATCTATGTTTCCCCGTTTCCCAACCTGTTTTACCTAAATATTTTTTGCCACTTTCTACAGCACCATCTTCAATAGAAGTTCCCATAGAATCATTCCATCGGTTTAAATATCCGAAGAGTGAAATAACACCCAACATTTCTACAATTTCACCTTCATCCCAGTATTTATACAATTCGGTTTTAATGATTTCGTCCACCGCGTTTGGTATGACAGAGGCTGCTAAACTAAAATCTAACGCAGCACGTTCTGCATCAGAAAAGGCTTTATGAGTTTTGTATTCCCAAATATTTTCTAACTGCTCTTGTTCTGCTCCGTAGCGTTCTGCAGCTCTAATAGCATGCGCTTGACAATATCTGCAACCTGTTGCATTACTGCTAACCCAAGCAATCATCCGCTTTAGCGCAGAAGTTACACGCCCTTCATTTGCCATAACGGCTTTGTTTAAATTGATAAATGCCTTAGAAATTGCGGGTCTTCGTTGCATGGTTAGTACTGAATTCGGGCAAAAACCAAGTGTTTCGTTAAAAAATTCGGCTAATTTTTTGGTTTCTAAATCATTTTCTGCTGATAATGGCGTAACTAATGGCATACTAATTATTTTTATTTTAAGTTTGTAGATAAAATGTAACGCAATAAACAACAAATAATTTAATTATGGCAGCACACAAAGTAACCACCGTTTGGAAAGGAGATACTATTTTTGAAAGTGACAATCCAAATGACACGAAATTATTAGTAGGCTCTGATCATATAGATGCCTTTGGTCCTAAAGCGTTAATGCTATCATCTTTAGCAGGTTGCTCTGGTTTAGATGTGGTTTCGTTACTAAAAAAAATGCGAGTAGAGGTCGCCGATTTTAAGATGGATATTACCGCAAATTTAACCGATGAACACCCAAGATATTACGATAAAGTTACCGTTGAGTATCATTTTTACGGAACAAATATGGATGAAAAAAAAATTACCAAAGCTGTAAATTTATCGGTAGATAAATATTGTGGAGTGATGGAAATGTTTCGAAAATTTGCCAAAGTAAAAACAACAATTCATTTGCATGAAAAGTAATTAGCAAATGTCATTGCAAAGAAGTATGACAAACCTTTTTTAACCGACAACCGACAACCGACAACCGACAACCGACAACTAACAACTAACAACCAAAAACCAACAACCAAAAACCAACAACTAACAACCAACAACTGATAACCCACAACCGTATGCGTTGGACATTAAAACCATCACCCGAAAAAGAAAAAATAGCAGCATTAGCGAACGCATTAACTATTGATGAAACGTTGGCTAAAATACTGTTGTTGCGTGGTGTTTCAACGTTTGAAGATGCTAAAAAATATTTTCGTCCATCTTTAACCGATTTACACAATCCGTTTTTGATGAAAGATATGGATTTGGCAGTAAACCGAATAGAAAACGCTATTAAAAACCAAGAAAACATTCTTGTTTATGGCGATTATGATGTAGATGGCACTACAGCTGTTTCGTTGGTTTCCTCCTATTTAAAAACACTGTATCCTAATATTGCAACGTATATTCCTGATAGATATCAAGAAGGTTACGGAATTTCATACCAAGGAATCGATTTTGCCGAAGACAATGATTTTTCGTTAATTATCGCACTAGATTGTGGCATCAAAGCGATTGATAAAGTTGCCTATGCATCACAAAAAAACATCGATTTTATTATTTGCGATCACCACAAGCCAGGAGCAGCAATACCCAAAGCCGTAGCCGTATTAAATCCGAAGCAAAAAGAGTGTACTTATCCGTACAACGAGTTGTGTGGTTGCGGAGTCGGATTTAAATTGATACAAGCCATCGCATCGAAAAGAGAGGAATCGGTAGAAAATTTAGTACCGTATTTAGATTTGGTTGCCACCGCAATTGCTGCCGATATTGTTCCGATGACAGGAGAAAACAGAACCTTGGCTTTTTTAGGGTTACAGGTGATAAACGCATCGCCTAGAAATGGTATCAAAGCAATGATTCATCAAGCGAAAAAGAAAATATTAACCATTACCGATGTGGTGTTTACCATTGCACCAAGAATTAATGCCGCAGGAAGAATAAAACACGGTAACGATGCCGTAGAACTCTTAACAGAAATGGATTTTGAGCAAGCAACTCAATTTGCGCAAGCCATCGAAAAATTAAATACCAATAGAAAAGAATTAGACAAACAAATTACCAAAGAAGCATTAACACAAATTGACACAAACAACGAAAAAAACCGTTTTACTACCGTTGTTTTTCATGAAAATTGGCACAAAGGCGTTATTGGCATTGTGGCTTCTCGGTTAATTGAAACCTATTACCGACCTACATTAGTGTTTACAAAAAGTGACGATGTATTAGCCGCATCGGCACGTTCTGTAAAAGGGTTTGATGTGTATAACGCACTCGAACAATGTAGCGAATTTATAACGCAATTTGGCGGACATAAATATGCCGCAGGCTTAACATTACTGCCAGAAAACTACGAAAAATTCAAACAAAAATTTGAAGAAGTGGTCGCAAAATCTATCGATAAAAAATTGTTAACTCCAGAGATTTTAATTGATACCGAGTTAGAACTCTCAGAAATTACGCCTAAGTTTTTAAGAATTATTCAGCAAATGGCGCCTTTTGGTCCTCAAAATATGAAACCCGTTTTTAAAACTTCATCTGTTAGAGATAATGGCTACGGAAAACAAGTTGGAGGCGATAAAACTCATTTAAAACTCAACCTAATTTATGGTGCTGATAAAAAAACCTACAATGCCATTGGTTTTGGTTTGGGTAACAAAATCAGTTTGATTAAAAACAGTTTTAATATTGCATATTCTTTAGACGAAAACGAATGGAATGGTGTAAAATCGATTCAATTGTTGTTGAAAGATATTGAGTGAAGTTTATGGTTGAAAATTAATAAGAATAGCTGTTGTTGTAAAACGTTTTATTCGTAATACTCAATTTTTCTTACCCATCTATATAACTCAATTCCATTTACTTTTTTTAGAATCTCTTTCCAATTTCCCTTACTGTCATATTTATAATTATAGCTTACTTTGTACGTTTTTATTTCTTCAGAAGGAAACGATTCCTCTTTATACTCTAGTGATATTATTTCATTATTTTTATAAACATATTTTTCAATTCTATTTG
>CAMZMA010000066.1 GCA_947311815.1 uncultured Flavobacteriaceae bacterium | reverse complement strand
GAGGGATAGCAATGGAAAGCCCACAGTGAGGTACGAACGAGGACTTGTAGTGTATAGCCCGACACTATTTTGTAAACAAACTTTTTCTTTTACTATATCATTAGCAAAATAGGGGCACACCATAATAAATAATAGTAATCTCCAACTATTATAGTTGCCCTTTTTATTATAAAAATTATCTACAATAGTTCTCGACTGCGCTCGAACTGAGAAATAATGAAACTATAAACGTTTGAAAACAGGTAAATTAATTAAAGAAAACTATCTGGTTAGGTTACTTACCTCAAAAGAAAAACTCTTTTAATTAAGGGGCTTTTTTTAGTATCTAAAACTCCAGTTTTTGTAATTAGAAGAGGATTCTAATTTGTTTTCGATGGTATCTGGTAGGTTAGGGAAGAAATCAATTCCTGTTATTTTTTCTATTTCATCAATAGAAACTACAAATGTATAAAGAGGTTTGTTACTTTCTTTGTGTGGTATTAAAAATGCAATCGCTTTAATTTCGGGCTTTGTGTAGTCTAATATTATTTTGTAAAATAGATTAGGGACAGCCACTTTTTCTCTTCCAATAGTTTTTAAATTTTCAGATAAAATTCCGCCAGTAACTACATATAAATGCTGGTATTTTTTTGCCCAATACCGTGTTTTTTGCTCTAATCTATTCCAAATACCTGCGTTAAAATCGTGTTTTTGAGGAGTAATGTTTGAGGTTAAAAAAGTTTCGTTAAAAGCCTGTTTAGAAAAACGTCTATCACCAGCAGGACATAAATGCCCTTTGTCATAGCCAGATTTTTTATAGTTTCTGTAATTAGCAGATTTGGTACTCACTTTTTTATCTGCAATAAAATAAGGACGTTTAATATTGGTATAAACAATATCTTTTTTATCTAGTTGATAAGCAACCCATTCTGCTTGTTCGTGTTTTTCTGAATACGATAATGCATAGTATTGATGCTTTACAACCTGATTTGTGGTAGAACTTGGCAGATAATTAAAAGAGGAGTTACGTGTTGTAACAACTTCTTTTTGTACCGTTTTTTCTTGAGTTGAAGCATCTTGAAAATAATAAACTGCTAAAACGGTAATTAATAGTAAAGCAGAAAAAATCTTTTTGGTTTGTTTTACAGACACTTTTAATTCTTTACAATTTCGTGTTTGTTTTTCATTTTCAATTCGCTTAATACGCTTAAACTTTCTGCAACATAAATATCTTTTGCCAAGTTTTTATGCCAAATCATTCTTTTTTCTTTTAAGGTAGTATCTTTTTCGAACAACGGATACTCATATTTTGGCGATGTAAAAGTAAGTGAAGTGTTAAATTTAAAGGCATCTTTAAATACTTTTACTTCATTTTCTTCTTCTTTTGCATCTTTTACAAAGGTTTTATAATGTAACGAATAAGTATTATCATTTTGTTGATTTTTTAACCATTCGGCATATTTATTAATCAATTGAAATTTTTTAGAAGCTATAATACGTTCTTTACTATGATTTATAACATCACTAAAATTTTCGTAAGAATTTGTTTTGGTATAATTGGCTTTTGCAACTTTATCCCAAGGTAAAGCACCTTTCATATCTTTTTCTCCAAATTCCATATAACTATATCTGCTAGGAATTGCTATATCAGAATACACGCCTTCTATTTGAGTTGATCCACCATTGATTCTATAAAATTTTTGAATGGTCATTTTTAAATAGCCTAAATCTTCTTTGTATTTAGGGTAAAAACGATTGATAGGCAACAAGTTTTGAACGGTTCCTTTACCAAATGTTTGTTTGCCTCCCACAATTATGGCTCTTCCGTAATCTTGCATTGCTGCAGCAAAAATTTCTGATGCTGATGCCGATAATTCATTCACCATAATGACTAGCGGTCCATTCCATTGAATTTTAGGGTCAACATCATTTCTGATAACAGGTTTTTCGCCTCTGTATTTTACTTGTACAATCGGGCCTTTATCAATAAACAAACCACCAATTTCTATCGCTGTTTTTAAAGAACCACCACCATTATTTCTTAGGTCGATAATTAAACCGACTACGCCTTCTTTTTTCAAACGTTCAATTTCTTTTTCCATGTCTTTTGCAGAATTTCTTCTGTTGGCATCGCTAAAATCAATATAAAATCTAGGTAGGTTTATAAAACCATACTTTTTACCATCTTTTACAACAATACTAGATTTTACAAACGTTTCTTCTAGCTCTACAACATCTCTAATAATAACGATTGTTTTAATAGAACCGTCTAGTTTTTTCTTAACAGTTAACCGTACTTCAGAGCCCTTTTTTCCTTTAATAAACGTAATGGCATCATCCAAACGCATACCAACAATATCTAAAGGTTCTTTATCGCCTTGGGCTACTTTTAAAATAATATCGCCCGCTTCTAATTCTCCTTGTTTCCATGCAGGACCACCTGAAATGAGTTCTACAACATGTGTGTAAATTCCTTTTTTTTGTAAACGAGCTCCAATGCCTTCTAATTTACCAGACATATCTTGGTCGAAACGTGATTTTATTCTTGGCGACATATACGAAGTGTGCGGATCAAAAGCAGCAACTACGCTATTTAAGAAGGTAGAATACCAATCGGAATGTTCTAATTCTGCGATTCTTATGTAAAGTTCTTCCATGTTTTTTAAGACTTCTTTTCGTGCTTCTTTTTCAAATTGTTTGAAAGATTTTTTTTTAATTTTTTTATTTTCTTTTATTTTTTTGTTTTGTTTTTCAATTTTTTCTTTAATTCTACTAAGTGTGTTCAATTTTAATTGTTTCCTCCAATAATCTATCAATTGATTTTCGTTTTCAGCAAAAGGAACATGCTCATAATCAACATTAATACTTTCTTTCTTTTTAAAATTAAAAGGATGCTTTAAAATAGCTGCATAATATTGTTTTGCAGAAGCTACTTTTTCGGAAAACCTACCATACACTAAATTGTAAAATGATAAATCTTCGTTTTTTAACTGATTATCTATTCGGTACTTGTATTGAGAAAACTCTTTGATATCTTTTTGTGTAAAATAACGTTTACTAGGATCTAAGTTGTTGATAAAATCATTAAAAACAAATTCAGAAAAATCGTCATTTAACTCTTTTTGCACATAATGACCACGAGTTAACATGTATTTTAACACGGTAATTAGTACTTTGTCTTTATCTGGATCGGTATTTTTTGCCTGTAAAGAAAAGCTCGATGTAAGCAAAATAATAGCCGTAAAAAGGGTAAGAAGTTTATAAGATGTTTTCATATGTTTTTTGTCGATTTTTGTTTATAACAATTACAAATCTATAGTGATGCAAACTACTAAAATAATGCCAATTGTACCAAACAAATTTTGATTTAACAAATATTTAGGTTTTCTAATAAGAGTTCAATAAAAAATCTTCTACAAACACACTTCTTTTTTTCATTCATTTCGAGTACATTTGTTAAAAGCTAATACATAACAAATGCAAGAAAAACCTCTAATTTTAGTAACCAATGATGACGGAATTACAGCACCTGGAATCCGATCATTAATAAGAATCATGAATAAAATTGGCGATGTAGTTGTGGTAGCTCCAGACAGTCCTCAAAGTGGTATGGGACACGCCATAACGGTAGATAATGTGTTGCATTGTAATCCTATTACTATTGATGATGGGCCGCAAATAGAGTACACTTGTTCTGGTACACCTGCCGATTGTGTTAAAATGGCAGTGAACGAAATTTTAAACAGAAAACCAGATATTTGTGTGTCGGGTATTAATCATGGTGCAAATTCATCTATCAATGTAATTTATTCTGGCACCATGAGTGCTGCGGTAGAAGCAGGAATTGAAGGAATACCTGCTATTGGTTTTTCTTTGTTAGATTTTAATTATCAAGCAGATTTTAAACCCTCTGAATCTTTTATAGAAAAAATTACGTTAAATGTATTGTTAGATGGTTTGCCAGAAGGTATTGTATTGAACGTAAATATTCCTAAATTGGTGAAAGATAAAATGAAAGGAATTAAAATTTGCCGACAAGCAAACGGCTTTTGGAAAGAGATTTTCGATAAACGTAAAAGTCCGTTTGGAAAAGAATATTACTGGTTATCGGGCGAGTTTGTAAACAAAGACAAAGGAGAAGATACTGATATTTGGGCGTTAGAAAACGGCTATGTGTCTATTGTGCCTGTTCAGTTTGATTTGACCGCACATCATATGATTCAAAAATTAAACGAATGGGATTTATAACTAAAGAAATAGCTATCGGATTACTCATCGCTTTTTTTGCAACAGCAGCAGGCGTATTTATCTATTTAGAATATTTTGTTGAAGGCACTTTTGCAGAAACAATTAAAATTATTAAGGAAGGAAATTTACAGGGTAAAATTATTACGTTGGCTGCAATACCTAATTTGTTTGTCTTTTTTATTTTTATTAAAAAGAAACAAGATTATAGAGCAAGAGGCGTTTTGTTGGCAACCATAATTACGGCACTTTTTACCTTGGTGTTACAATTTATATAAAATAAAAGTCTTACCGAATGCAGTTGAAAGGTTTTTTTAGAATAGGTCTCGACTGCGCTCGACCAGACAAATAAAAGACATGAACTATTACATAATTTCTGGCGAAGCTTCGGGCGATTTACACGGTTCTAATTTGATGAAAGCGTTGTACAAAGAAGATGCCAATGCGAACATTCGCTTTTGGGGTGGCGATTTAATGCAAGCTGTTGGAGGAACACTTGTAAAACATTACAAAGAGCTAGCGTTTATGGGCTTTGTAGAAGTATTGGTAAACATTCCTACCATCTTTAAAAACATTACTTTTTGTAAAAAAGACATTGCTCAATTCAAACCAGATGTTGTTATTTTTATCGATTACTGTGGTTTTAACCTGCGGATAGCAAAATGGGCAAAGCAACAAAAATATCGTACAAATTATTACATTTCTCCGCAAGTTTGGGCAAGTAGAGCAAGCAGAATACAAAAAATAAAACGAGATATTGATGCCATGTATGTCAT